>NZ_QPET01000012.1:0-275961 GCF_008368855.1 Bacillus sp. TE8-1
ACAAATGGGATAGAGGGGTTAAGCGTGAAACAGCTCGCTAATGTGTTAACTCCCCTGACGTTAATCGTCCGTTAGGTCGAAACGTTAGAAACCCCCACTTCAAGCTTTGCTAAGTGGGGGAGTGTTCATTATGTATTAAACCATCGTTACTTTTTCACAATTATTTATTCTTACGACCTGCCTTGGTTCTATATGAGATAAGTCCTCGCTATTACTTATATCAACTACAATTGTATTCGTTAGTATGTTAATAATGGAACCAACTAATTTTGTAGCATGATCGTGTCGATAAGAAAATTGAACAAAATCTCCCTTTTTAAAGTTGTGCTCTTCCATAGATAGATCCCCCTAAAAATAATGTTTATACATTATATATACACAAATTTATAAGGTTTAAACATTTGGTAGTGTTTTTTACGTGTTAAGCCGAGAAAGGTGTAGAAAATTTATTTATAATGAAAATAAAAAAATATGTTTAAAACTAATTTTTATGGGTAATTAAATAGTAAAAGTTCGAGATAAGGGGGCGGAAATGATGAATTTGGAAATAAATATTTTGCAAAATGATGTAGGTTATACGGTACAACTTAATGGTGAAATTGATGCGTATACGGCATCAGATTTGAAAAATAAGGTAATGCCTATTACAAGCGAAAAAGAGGTTCAGATTGTAGTAGATTTTCATAACGTAGATTATATGGATAGTACTGGTTTAGGTGTTTTTATAGCTCTATTAAAAGCGGTTAAGAAAAATGATGGAAAACTAGAGTTTATCGGTGTATCTAAAAGATTAAAAAGATTATTCGATATTACAGGATTAACGGAAATATTAAATTTGAATTCTGATTTTGAAAAAGTAGAAAGAAGGTGACTAGGGATGATGGAGAGATTTGAAAAGATAGAAATGAAAATTCCTGCAAAGGCAGAATATGTGGCTATTATTCGTTTAACAATGGCTGGTGTTGCGAATCGAATAGGCTTTGCTTATGACGATATAGAAGATATGAAAATTGCTATTAGTGAAGCATGTACAAATATTGTACAACATGCATATAAAGAAGACGTTGGAGAAATTGCAATTGTCTTTGGACTATATGAAAATCGATTAGAAATTATGGTTGCGGATAATGGGGTTAGCTTTGATTTTAATAACTTAAAAAGGAAAGTTGGTCCGTATGATATTAGTAAACCAGTAGAACATTTGCCGGAAAATGGTTTAGGTTTATATTTAATTAATACGTTAATGGATGATATACAAATCATGCATGATGAGGGCATGACAGTTTTAATGACAAAATATATACAAAGAGAGCAGGTGGAGAATGATGGAAATCCAATCTCAACCTACGAATCTTACTAAAGAAGACGTTATTAAACTAATTGCAGACTTCCAACAAAACCAATGTGATGAAGCGCAGGAAAGGTTAGTTGAGCATTATAAAAATCTTGTCTATTCCATTGCATATCGCTATTCAAAAGGCGGGCCGATGCATGAGGATATTATACAAGTAGGCATGTTAGGGCTCTTAGGCGCAATAAGAAGGTATGATTATTCGATAGGGAATGCTTTTGAGCCTTTTGCAATACCTACGATAGTAGGGGAAATAAAGAAGTATTTACGTGATAAAACTTGGGGTATTCACGTTCCAAGGCGAATTAAAGATTTGGGCGGGAAAATTAAACTTGCGATAGAGGAACTAACAGATCATTTGCAGCGTTCACCGAAGATTATAGAGATTGCGGATCATTTAGGACTATCCGAAGAGGAAGTGCTAGAAATTATGGATGCGAAAAATAATTATCGAGTATCTTCCTTAGATGATGTAGTTGAAAATGCATCTGATGGCAGTTCGGTAGCGAGAATTGAATCTGTAGGTGAAGTAGAGCAAGGATATGAAGAGATAGAAAGGCGTCTCGTTTTAAAGGATATTTTTAACGTATTAAATGATACGGAAAAGAGTGTTATTCATTATATATTTGGAGAAAATTTAAATCAAAAAGATACAGGGGAACGGTTAGGTATTTCACAAATGCACGTTTCTCGTATTAAAAGACAAGCGATAAGTAAGTTGAAACAAGCCGCATTTTTAGATACATAAAAAATTTAAAATAATGATGTTTAAAACATGAGAAAAGGGGTACTTATTAAGTATAGGAGGAGATATGAAATGTCACACGATGTGAAAGAACTAATCGAAGGTTTGAATGAAGATTTAGCAGGAGAATACTCAGCAATTATTATGTATAACCATAATGCAGCTACAGTTGCTGGTATATATAGACAAGTGTTAAAACCTTTCTTTGAATCTGAAATTAGTGATGAACAAGGACATGCCCTATATTTAGCGGAGAAAATTAAGACGC
Organism: Bacillus sp. TE8-1; assembly: GCF_008368855.1. Lineage (NCBI taxonomy): Bacteria > Bacillati > Bacillota > Bacilli > Caryophanales > Bacillaceae > Bacillus > Bacillus sp. TE8-1. The sequence continues at coordinate 2,365 of NZ_QPET01000012.1, forward strand.
TAGGTGGTACACCTACTACAATCCCTTTACGAGTGAAACAAGCAGAAGATGTTAGAGAAATGTTAGAATACGCTAGACAATCAGAATATGAAACAATTAAGCGTTATGAAAAGCGAAAAGAACAAGCAGCGAAATTAAATATGACAGAGTTAGTTGTAAAGTTAGAAGATATGATCGCAGATGAAACAAATCATATGGAAGAGTTGGATCGTCTTTTAAGTGATAAAGCAATGGTGTTAAATTAAAAGTGGAAACTTATAGAGTGAAAGAACAAACTCTCATTTCTGGGGGTTTGTTCTTTTGCTATATAAAAAATATGTTTGAGTAGGAAATTTTCATTTTGTAACTGAGTATGTAATACTAGAAAAATAGAAAATGATAATCGATTTACATTTTATATAAGAAAAGGGGAAATCACTTGTGTCCATTTTAATTGTAGATGATAATCCGGTTAACATCTTTGTAATTAAGAAGATTTTAAAACAAGCCGGATATCAGGATCTTGTATCACTTAATTCTGCACAAGAGCTTTTCGAATACATCCATTTTGGAAAAGATTCTTCCAGGCATAATGAAATTGATTTAATACTATTAGATATTATGATGCCTGAAATTGATGGACTTGAAGTTTGTAGGCGATTACAAAAAGAGGAGAAGTTTAAAGATATTCCTATTATTTTTGTTACAGCTTTAGAAGATGCAAATAAATTAGCTGAAGCTCTTGATATGGGGGCAATGGATTATATTACGAAACCTATAAATAAAGTTGAATTGTTAGCGCGTATGCGTGTGGCATTACGCTTGAAATCAGAATTAAATTGGCATAAAGAACAGGAAGAAAACCTTCGGAATGAACTAGATTTAGCTACACAAGTACAAAGAAACTTATTAAGTAGCCCATTAAGAGAAGAGCATATAAAAATTGAAGCAAGTTACTTACCTTCATTTAAATTAGCTGGAGATATGTATTATTGGTATAAAATCGATGAAAACCGCTACGGTATTATATTATTAGACGTGATGGGACATGGTATATCTGCTTCATTAGTTTGTATGTTTATTTCGTCTGTATTACGTGAAACAATTAAATGTTTAATTGATCCAGAACTCGTTATTAAAGAATTAAATAAATATATGACCCTTTTACATAATGAAAATGATAATATTCCCTATTATTTTACGGCCATATACTTAGTTGTTAATACAGAAGATAGAACGATTGAATATGTAAATGCAGGGCATCCTTCTGGATATGTTTTAGTTGATGAAACAAATGTAGTTGAACTAGATCGCGGGAGTTGTGCGGTAGGATTTTTTGATGAAATAAAAGTTGAAAAGACAGTTATACCTTTTGAGAAAAATGCTCAAATCGTATTATTTACAGATGGTGTTCTTGAAGCAATTGCAAATGATGAATTTGAGGCTGAAGAGAAATTACGTACTTTTACAGAAAGAAAATGGGGAGATTTAGAAGGCGAGATAGAAGGGTTTTACAAGGAAGAACAAAAGAAAGCGCAATCAGATGATATGTGTCTCATTATGATACAAACGAATGCGAAATAAAAAGCGTATGAAATCCAAACAGAGGATTTCATACGCTTTTTATTGTATTTTTTGATAAATTTGTTCGCTAGGATTAAATTGAGTATAATGCGGCATTATATTTGAAAAACGAAGAGTTTCTTTATTCCCTAAACATAGAAAACCATTGTGACCTAAGCTTTCATAAAATAGTTGCTGCACTTGATTTTGAAGTTTACTTGTAAAGTAAATTAAAACGTTACGACAAAGTATAATATGAAATTCGTTAAAAGATTGATCGGTTACTAAATTATGCTGTGCAAAAATAATGTTTTGTAAAAGTGATGGATTAAAATAAGCAAAACGATTATCTGTTGAATAATAGTTAGAAAATGCTTGTGTACCGCCAGCTTGTAAATAGTTTTTCGTATAAGTTTGCATTTTATTTAACGGGAGGATGCCTTGTTTTGCTTTTTCTAACACATTTGTATTCATATCTGTTGCGTAAATAACCGACTTTTCACTTAATCCTTCTTCGTGAAGTAAGATGGACATTGATAATACTTCTTCACCAGTTGCGCAGCCAGCATGCCAAATTCTAATTTCAGGATGCTTTTTCAATTCAGGAATTACATGCTCTCTAAGCGCTTTAAAAAAGGCAGGATTACGGAACATCTCAGTTACATTAATCGAGAAATCATTTAATAACTGTTCTAAAACCCCTTCCTCGTGAATTACTTTTTCAATTAATTTTGAAATGGTTGGGATATTAGAGAGCTGCATTCGATTACAAATCCTTCTATAAATAGATGTGCGAGCATATTGGCGAAAATCAAATCCTGATAGTTTAAATACCGCTTCCAATAGTAATTCAATTTCTAAGTTCGTGCGCTCATCTGTATCTACTGATGGATCAAAATTATAATACTTATTTTCCACTGAAACGAAACCTCACTTATTTTATTAACCATACACTCATTACCGAATAGAGTTGATGTAAATTTAATGGTTTACTTATATAATCTGAAGCACCAGCAGATAAACATTTCTCTTTATCATTTGGCATTGCTTTAGCAGTTAATGCAATAATAGGTATTTCATGTAACCCTAAATTCATTCGGATATGTTCCATCGTTTCATAACCGTCCATATTTGGCATCATAATATCCATTAAAATAAGGTCGATATTTGTATTGTTTTTTAGTATGTCTAAACACTCTAGGCCGTTTTGTGCAGTAATGATATTGGCATGGTGTTTTTTTAATGCATTTTGTAATGCAAATATATTTCGATGATCATCATCGACAATTAATATGGTTTTCTCTTGGAAGACATTATTTGTTTCTGGAAGAACGATGGTTTCCTCAACAACTTCAGCAGTAATAACTTCATCTACTGTTGCTGCGACTTCTAAATTAGATAACTGTATATCATGTAATCCATTTGGAAGGTTAGGAATATATACCGTGAAAGTACTACCTTCTCCTACATTACTCTCTAACGTAATCCAACCACCTAACAATCTAGCAAACTCTTTACAAATAGATAAACCTAATCCTGTACCACCATACTTCCGAATCGTTGCGCCATCTGCCTGTTGAAAGGCTTCGAAAATAAGTTGATGCTGTTCTTTAGCGATACCAATACCAGTATCTTTTACTGAAATTGTAATCCAATCTTTACTTATAGACTGCATATCATGACTTAAATTACTTGTTTCTATCGAATCGAAATGTAAAGAAATGGATCCTTTTTCTGTAAATTTAAATGCATTGGATAATAAGTTTTTAATAATTTGCTCAATCCGTTTTGCATCTGTATAAAACAGATCAGGAATCGTATCACTGTCTTCAATAGTAAATTCGACATTTTTTTGTGCAGCTATATGTAAAAAGTTTTGATGCATATTGGCTGCCATGTCACTTATGTTCGTTGCCTCAAAAATGATGTCTAGTTTGCCTGCTTCTACTTTAGATAAATCTAGTATGTCATTAATTAAAGTAAGTAAGTCTTTCCCTGATGAATGAATGACAGTTGCTAATTCAATCTCATCGTCGGATAAATTGTTATCATGATTTTCTCTTAACATTTCAGATAATAGTAAAATACTATTTAATGGTGTGCGTAATTCATGTGACATATTTGCTAGGAATTCTGATTTGTATTTTGAGCTGCGTAACAACTCGCTTGCTTTTTCTTCTAATTCTAATTTAGTAATTTGTAAGTCAGCTGTCTTCTGCTCAGCCTCTTCAGTTCTAGACTCTAATTGTTCATTCGTTGTTCGTAATTCTTCTGCTTGCATTTGTAGTTCTTCCGCTTGCGTTTGCAATTCTTCTGATTGAACTTGTAACTCTTCTGTCATTGCTTGTGATTCATGTAAAAGAGTTTGAATTCGCATACGTCCCATAATGCTATGGATTGTTAAACCTAGATTATCAACGGTTTGTTGAATTAAATCTTGATGTAAATCTGAAATCTCAGTTACACTTACTAACTCCATTACTGCGATTACTTCATCCTCAAATAAGATAGGGATGATTAATAGATTTTTAGGACGTATTTCTAATACTCCGCTAGTGACATAACGAAACTCTTCGGGTATATCCCTGAGAATAAAACTTTTCTTTTCTAAGGCAGACTGTCCAATGAAACCTTCACCCATTTGAATGGATTGTTTCCCAATATCAGCACCTTGATCGGCGAAAGAAGCTTTTTTCACATAGTAGACAGTTTCTTCATATTCTTCACGTACATAAAATGCACCGCAAGAAGTTTGCGTTTTCTGTATAATTCCACTCAAAATTTTGTTACCTAACATCTCAATAGAAGATACACCTTGATACATTAAAATTAATTCTGCAAGCTCAGTTTGTAACCATTCTCTTTTCGATATTTCGTCTAGTAGGTGATTTGTTGTATGAGCAAGATCTTTTATTTCATCATGGCTGTTTACATGAATTCTTTCCGTAATTTTTTCTTTAGAAGAAATGGATTTAATAGCTTGAATTACATTTTTAATCGTTTTTGTAATGGAATTGGAAATATAAAGTGAAACGATAATGGCAAAACAAGAAAGTAAGAACAATAAACTGTATAACCAAATCTCTAATTTATTATTTTCAATATCTAATTGTGCAGCTCTTTTTTTTGTTAGTTGCTCCTCAGTGCTACGGAAGTTAGTTAGCTGTGATTGTAATGACTGAATTTGAGTCGTGTCCATTGTTTGTACATTATTACTATTATTATTTGTAATGAGTGGGTGAATCTCTTTATTAATCCAACTAGTAATGTTTTCGTTAATCTGTTTTAATTTTTCTTGCTGAGAGGGATTATCCTCTAATAAAGCAAAAAGATCTTGATAATGTTTTTCGTAATCCTTTTCCGCAGAGTTAAGGGATTGCACGTAAGTAGGGTTATTAGAAATGATAAACCCTTTCGCTTTATTTTCAATTGTTAGTAACTCTTTCTCCACTTGATTCGTTAAATTGAGAACTTTAAAATCGTGATCAATAATAAAATTACGAGATTTTTGTAAGCTGGAAATCTCATTGTTTAACATAATGAAAGAAACAAGCAAGAACAAAATGATAACTAAATAACCAGCCATAATTTTGTAGCGAATACTAAATTTTGCTTTCGAGTTCATTAAAAATTCCTACCTTCAAGGTTATTAAAACTTTTCTATTTTAAAGAATGAAAAACGTAATATATATTATATCAGTTTTCATAAGGTCAAACTAGAAATCCCCCTATTGTATTAGGGGGTTCTTTTTTAATAGAGGAAATCATTTTGAAATATAAAAACATATATGAAAGGTAGTAGACGAGGGAATAGAGGATAACAAACATTCTAAGAAGGGAAGAGTGTTCTTAAAGCTCTTTTTGCATCTATTCCTTCAAAAATAAATAATACAAGATCTCTCTTTTTTACAGTAAGGAAAAAGGATACTAGAGTGCTTAAATTTTTAATTGATGTCATTGTTCCATGTTTACTTATAAACAAATTAGCTTGAAATGTTTTCATTAAAGCATAAAAATGATGAATCTGAGTTATTGTAGGTGTTTCATTATAAGAAATAGTAGTAGAGTGAATGGCGTTCATCGTAATATTCCTTTCCATATAGTAAGCATAACAATATAAACATACCCGTTTAAAAAAATGTTAAACATATAAATAAGAAAAAATATAATTATAGTTTTTTACGTTTAGAAAAGGTTAGGAAGGGTATACATATACTACAAAGAGATTAACTGAAGATGAATTGTAAGATGTCTATGTTTAGTAGATTAGTCTATCAAAATATACTTTTACTTTAAATAAAAAGGAGCCTGGTATACATGAATGAAATGATGATTAATATTACATTTGATTTAATTTACTTGTTAAGTAGTTCACTTGTAGTGCTTTTACTATTCGCTTTTTTCGTAAATGGTTATGTTAATAAAAAGATTAGTGTATACAGAAATGAAGAAAAATAAAGAGACATTATATAAAACTTTAGGAGGTTAATAGTTATGAATGTAGATAGAAAAATAGTAGGTGTTTTTAGAACAATTGATGATGCGGCACTCGTTATTAATGAATTAAATGAAAAAGGATACTCAGCAGATAACATTTCAGCTATTGCGAAAGATCAAAAGGAAATTGAACATCTGGAAGAAAAATCGGGTGAAAAAGTGAATAGCGAAACTGCACATAAAGCAGATATCTTTTCAGCGACAGGGCTTGTAGCTGGAGGAGTAGCAGGCGGACTCGGTGGTTTATTAACAGGTCTTGGTATACTTGCCGTTTCTGGAATGGGTCCAATTGTAGCAGCAGGACCAATCGCAGCAGCTATTGGAGGAGCCGGTATTGGCGGAGGAGCTGGAAGTTTAATAGGAGCATTTATAGGGTTAGGAATTCCAGAAGAACATGCTAAAAAGTATGAAGAATATATTTACGATGGAAATATATTAATTTTAGTAGATGCAAAATTAGATGATAAGTTAGAAATCTATAAAATATTTGATAAGCATCATGCTTATAACTCTGATTTCTTTAAATAAAATGTAAACAAAGTAAATATCGTTTTTGATCTTACAACTTTGGCGCGGCCGAGGAGTCGTATGACTATAAGAGAGGAAGGGCTTATAGTAAAAGATCAAGTTTTATTATGTTATTTAAAAGGAAAGAGGTGTCTTTTCGTGATTGTAAAAATATTAAAGGATAGTAGCGATAGTTTCCTTTGCACGATTCAAAATAAAAATGGGGATAAGTATGTAAAGAAATGGTTTCGTAAACATGAGAACAATGAAAAATTAGGACGACCAACTTTCAAAGAAGTAGAAAAGGACTGGAAAGAAAATAAAGAGTCGTTTATGTATCCTAATGTTAAAGCGCTTTATTAAAATGAAACATAATGCGCGTTTCATTCTTACAAAACTGTCACATTCCTGTAAGGTAATTCAATAGATTAGTTGTTTGTTCCGTGTCATAATAAAGACATAAGAAAGCTAATTAAAACTACAACTTATTAGGAGAGTGTCAGTCATGATTGTAACAACAACGTCTGGAATTCAAGGTAAAGAAATTATTGAGTATATCGATATTGTAAATGGTGAAGCTATTATGGGTGCAAATATTGTCCGCGATTTATTCGCTTCTGTTCGTGATGTTGTCGGTGGTCGTGCTGGTTCTTATGAAAGTAAGCTAAAAGAAGCTCGTGATATCGCAATGGACGAAATGAAAGAACTTGCAAAACAAAAAGGTGCGAACGCTATCGTTGGTGTTGACGTAGATTACGAAGTAGTTCGTGATGGAATGTTAATGGTTGCTGTAAGTGGTACAGCTGTACGTATATAAGTAAATAAAAAACAGGCTCACCCCTTGAAGTTTATGCTTTGAGGGGGTTTTTTATTTTTCTTTTGTTCATGACTAAAGTTAAAATAGAGAAGGGCCGACGTACTCGCTCGCTTATTTCAAATGTAGTATATTATTTCTTGAGAAAAAGCAAATAAATGGGATTTTTTGTATTTAAAGAAGGTGTTAACTTTATGACAAATAATAAAATTGCTATTTGAGGTACGAAGAGAATGAGTGGTATGAATAATTTTAGAAAGTGTATAGTTAATAGAAATAAACGATGGAGCATGTAAAGAGTTATATTACATAAAATTTATTATGAACGGAGGCGGTTACACTATGTTTTGGTTAGGATGTTTTTTAGGATACATTGTAGGTTCTATTATTACATGTGCGCTACTTTACTTTGGATATAGATCCCATGAAAACAAAAAAGCGAATATACAAAAGAGGGAGGAGAGGAAAATCAATCAAAAAGGTGTATAGTAGGCGAAAGGTAAGGTGATAACGTTGATGCAAAAATAAAGGGCAGTACATATTTTGATGACTACTATGTACTGTCCCGTTTATTCTTTTTGGATTATGAGAAGTTGTTTCCTGGCTTGCTATAAATTTCATAGGCGAGAAACCCCAATAAATAGCCGATTCCGGATCCTAAACTCATTGTAAGAAGTGAATAATCCGGGAAAAATATGCCGAAAATCAAACCGATTATACAGCCAATGAGCATTCCTACAGGTATGAAACTATCCAATAAAACTTGAGCTTTTTTTGATTTTTTCTTACCTAATGTACCGTTGTCATATTTATGTTTAAGCCTTCCAATTACATAGACTACAATTCCCCCGACTATTAAAACAGGCGCAATTGCCGTAAGTAACCACATGTTAGAGTCTCCTTTCGCTTTTTTAATTAAATTACATAAGCTACTTAAAATTCTATGCTACTAAATGGATTGATAGTTGAATGTACTCAATTTAATAATTCGTTAAAAAAACTTTCCCTTTCGTTTTCTCAGCGGACTGTACAACATCAACTGCCGCTTTCACATCCGCTAATTCATACGTAGAATGGACTTTCATAAAACGTAATTGCTCATTTTCTACTAAGCGAATTAAATGACGAAACGTGTCTTGCCATTTATAAGGTGACACTTCTTTATTCCAATGTCGTAAATGAAATATGTTCGCGTGCACTTTTGCTTTCGTGACAATCTCTGCCCAGTTTACTTGTATTCCTGACAGAAGTCCTATAGTTAAAAAGTGCCCATTGGGACGTAAGGAGAAAGCTAATTCATTTCCATCCGGTCCCCCGATAGAATCAATTGCAGCATCCGCGCCGAGCCCGTTCGTTAATGTCATAACGGTTTCATAAAGCGGGGCAGTCGAAGTATCAATTACATGATGAGCGCCAAGCTGAAGTAATTCGTCTGTATGTTTACTATTTCTTGTCACGGCAATGAGTTGGAAATTTAAAATTTGCGATAACTGCGCAAAAAGATGCCCGATAGCGGATCCACAAGCATTCACTAACAAAACATCATTCCGTTGTAAGTTTAGCGTTTCCGTACATGTAACCCAAGCCGTAAGGGGATTAATATACATTTGTGCCGCGGTAAAATCATCAATAGAATCGGGAATAGGGACTACAAAATCAGCTGATGTCTTCACATATTCTTGCCAAGTACCTTCCCCGCGTAACGGTAACACACGTTTACCGATAAGGTCTCTAGAAACAAAAGCTCCTACATCTTCTACAATACCAACACCTTCATAACCAGGTATGTTAGGTAAAGGGATTCTATGTGCGTACGCTCCGGTTATTGGAATTAAGTCAGATGGATTAATCGGTCTAACTAGCATACGAACGAAAACTTCATTATCTTTCAGTGGTTCTATATTTTTATATTCAACTTGTAATACGTCTTTTGGATTGCCAAACTTATGAAATTGAATGCATGTTCCAAGCAAAGTAATTTGCCCCCTTAGTTTCATTGGGTTTATTATAGCATTTTTAGTTTGGGTGGTTATTTTGTTAGTGATAAATAGGGTTTTTAATTTACGTATTTATCAGAATTTTATAAAATGTGTATATAACTATAAAATGGGGGGATTTCTTCATGTGTACTAGTTTGACGTTACAAACTAAAAATTTCCAACATCTTTTTGCAAGAACAATGGATTTCACATTAGATATGAATCAGGAAGTAATAATCATCCCTCGGCGTTATCAGTGGAACAATATAACTGGTGAAACGATCCGAGCGAAAAAGGCTGTTGTCGGAATGGGAATTAATTTTGGAGGAAGGGTCATGATGGCGGACGGAGTAAATGAAACTGGTATGACATGTGCAACTCTCTATTTCCCAGGATTCGCTACTTATAGTAATCATATAGATAGCAATAAAACGAATGTAGCGCCATTTGATTTTGTGACTTGGAGCCTCACGCAGTTCAATTCTGTTGAAGAGGTAAGAAAATCTATTGATAACATTGCCTTTATAGATGTGTCATTACCAGTTTTAGGAATTACGCCACCGCTACATTGGATTTTAGCAGATAAATCGGGAGCGTGTATTGTACTTGAGCCGACAGCTGATGGAATAAAAGTGTATGACAATCCAATAGGAGTGATGACTAATAGTCCCGAGTTTAATTGGCATTTACAAAATTTAAGACAATATATTGGTCTTAAATCGCAGCCATTTGCGCCAACGGAGTGGGGAGATGTACCATTAAGTGCTTTTGGCCAAGGTTCAGGAACGATGGGGCTTCCTGGAGATTTCACCCCGCCATCAAGATTTGTACGGGCAGCATATGGCAAACAAAACATTCAAAGTATAGAGAACGAAGAAGAGGGGATATCGGCTATTTTTCATATTTTATCAAACTGTGAGGTTCCTAAGGGGGCAGTAATAACAGAAGACGGTATATTAGATAATACGATCTATACAAGTGCAATGTGTATGGAGTCTGGAACATATTATTACCATACTTACGATTGTAGACAAATTATAGCCATTCATTTATTCAATGAAGATTTAGATACAGCTGAGATTAAAACGTATCCGTTCCAGCGGAAGCAAAAAATCTTTTATGAAAACTGATAAAAACACCTCCATTGAATTTGCATACTTAGTATGCGAATTTAGGAGGTGTTTTTTATCATATACCACTATTCGTGTTCACTTCATTTTTTACTTTTCTATTAAGCCGAAGCTCTCTTCATTCTCTCAAGTAAACTAGACAACACATGCGTACGATAAGATTCTAGTTTTTTACCTTCATAAGTACGGATACCTAATTTTTTAAGTTCTTTTACATACCAACCTTTGCTTCCGAAATACATGTGATCGCTCCCCTTCAACTTTGTTTTTATTTATCCTGATTGCATATGGAGGTACAGGAATTATAATGAAGGAAATGAATTTCGCGCGAAAATGGTTAACTTTGTTGCAAAAGACATATATACTAAAGATAGTATACAACGAGGTGGACAAGACGTGATTATAGAGAAGCACGAAATTCAAATTGACCAAATTACTAGCGGTAAAGTAAATATCTTTACTTTCTATCGAAATAGAAAGCAAATTGATGATCATTTTTTACGATTGCAAGAACCATCGCTTACAGCAAACTACTTCTTCCATTTTCATTTTGATGCAGAGAGCTTGCATCTACTGCAGAAAGAGTTTCCGAGCGTATATCCGTACGACGGTAGTGAAACGATTCACGACTGGACGGAAAAGATGAAAGCTGAATTGCAACATCAGATCCAAACAGGTAAATGGAATAAACGCGTACGTATCGGTAATCGCATTCTAGATGTGGTGTTTACGTGGTGTGACGAAGATATAGTAGAGTGAAAAAGAAGCGGATGACGCTTCTTTTTTTTAGCGCTGGAATAAAACGAGCTTACCTGCAGTAGATGTACAGCGATGTGTTTTTTCATACAATCCTTTTTCTTGTAAGATAGATTCACCTTTTGCTTTTGCTTCTTTTTCAGTTGCCGCCTCGAATGATTCGTCTAATGCTTTTGAACCATCTTTTTCAAAGACTGTTAGAACGTATACTCCCATGAAAATTCCCTCCAATAATTAAAATCAGAATCTTATAATTATTTTGACATAAAATGCTACAATATGCAAAGAAATATATGACATTGCGTGGTAAAATAGAATGAAACTTTAATCATCGAGAATATTTTTATTCTCGATGATTATTAGTTTTCAGCGATTTTAATTTTGATAAAATGAAACTTTTGAAAGATAGGAAGGATCGTTATTTGTGAAACAAGTAAAGTTTATACATGCGGCTGATTTGCATTTGGATAGTCCGTTTAAAGGGATGGAGATGAATGTTGCGCAGTCTGTTTGGGAGAGAATGAAGCAAAGTACGTTTGAATCATTTGAGCGTATTGTTGATAAAGCAATTCAAGAGCGCGTTGATTTCGTATTACTAGCTGGGGATTTGTATGATGCGGAGACGAGAAGTTTGAGGGCGCAAGTGTTTGTGCGTGAGCAAATGAAGAGACTTTCGCAGTACGATATCCCTGTTTTTATTATTCACGGTAACCATGATCATTTAGGAGGAAGCTGGGCAGCAATTGAGTTTCCGGAAAATGTTCATGTATTTACTGAGCCTTATGTAGAAGAGAAATCATTTTATAAAAATGGTGAGCTATTAGCTTCTATTTATGGTTTTAGTTATTTGCAGCAAGCGGTAACGGATAATATGACAGCGCAGTATACGAAAATGAGTGATGCGCCTTTTCATATTGGCATGCTTCACGGAAGTGTGGAAGGAGATGCAGAGCATAATCGCTATGCACCGTTTCAAATTCGTGAGTTGAAAGAAAAACAGTTTGATTATTGGGCTCTTGGCCATATACATAAACGTGAAATTTTATCAGAAGAACCATACATTATTTATCCAGGGAACATACAAGGTCGTCATCGTAAGGAAACAGGCGAGAAGGGTGCGTACCTTATTGAACTTACGAAACAAGGAACGCAGTGTTCATTTTTCCATACGGCAGATGTTGTATGGGATGAAATCGAAGTTTGTATTGATAGACTTGAAACTGTTGATGAACTTATGACGAGCCTATCTACTGCGCTGAATGAATGCCGAAGAGAAGAGGAAGGTACGTTATTAACTGTCGTATTCACAGGACAAGGCCCACTTTCCCCTTATTTGCGTGACGAAAAGCGCGTGGAAGAGATTTTTCACATTTTAGCATCTGGCGAAGAGCGAAAAGATTTTGTATATGCGATGAAGTGGAAAAATGAGACGGTTTCTTTTGCGGAAATCGAACGTTTGAAAGCGGAAAATCATTTCGTAGGTAGTGTGCTAAAGGAGTTAGAAGCTTTCAGCAATATGGACGGAGTATTGCGCACCATTTGGACATCTCCTGTAGCGCGTAATAGTATTGAATCTTTTACAGAAGAAGAGAAGAAAGAGATTCAAAAGGAAGCAGAAAATATTATTTTAGAGCAATTATTCCAGCAAGAGAGGGATAAAAAATGAGAATTGAAAAACTCCATATTTATGGGTACGGAAAATTAGAAAATGTGGAAATGGATCTTTCCTTGCTGACGGTGTTATATGGTGAAAATGAAGCGGGGAAATCGACAATTCGCTCATTTATGAAAAGCATTTTATTCGGTTTTCCGACGAGAGGACAGCGCCGTTATGAGCCGAAAGAAGGTGGGAAGTATGGCGGTGCGATGACTGTGCAAACAGAGCAGTACGGTCGTTTGAAAATTGAGCGATTGCCAAAGACGGCAGCTGGCGAGGTGACCGTTTATTTTGAAGACGGGAAAACGGGCGGAGAAGAAATTTTAAACGATATATTAAGCGGGATGAATGAAAGTTTATTTGAATCTGTCTTTTCATTTGATATGCATGGCCTTCAAAACATTCATCAGCTTGGCGAAGCGGATATTGGCAATTATTTATTTTCGGCAAGTGCAGTCGGAAGTGATGCGCTATTGCAGTTAGATAAAAAGCTAGAAAAAGAAATGGACCAGCGCTTCAAGCCGAGCGGGCGTAAACCAGAAATTAACGTGTCATTGCAAGAGATGAAGAAACTTGAAGAGAAGATGAAAGAGTGGCAAGGAAAAATTGGCACGTATGAAAAACAAGTAGAGCAGTTAAAAGAAAGTGAAGAGAAGCTTGCTTCTGTTCGCGGGGAAAAAGAGAGTGCAGAAAAACGAAAGCAAGATTATGAAATATTAGCAGCGCTTGAGCCACTCGTTATTGAAAAACGTGCGCATGAGAAAGTGTTAGAGAACGAGAGCGGGCAGTTTCCTGTAAACGGAATGGCGCGTTATGAAGCAATGAAGGCGAAAATGGAGCCGCTTCAGTTACAAGTTGATTCGCTCCACAAGAAAATCCAGACAGTGCAATCGGAAATTGCCTCGATTCAAATAGATGAAGAGTTTTTACAAAAAGAAAGTTATGTAGAAGAACTTCGTATGCAGCATATGTCTTACGAAAATGCACGCCAAGAAATGCGTGATATGAGCGGGAATATTACGAATATAAAAGAAGAACTGGCAGAACTAGAACAACAAATTGGTGCTACTTTTGAAAAGGAAACAGTTCTTTCATTTGATATGAGTTTGGCAACGAAAGAGTTAATTACGCAAACAGTGCAAAAGGCGCGCGAATTAGAAACGCAAAAAGCACAGCTCGATGATCGTTTTAAAGTAGCGCAAGAGCAATTAGAAGAACAAGAAGAAAATATAAGACAGATTAAGAAACAAATGTTAGTGGATGAAGAGAGAAATGTGTTAGTTGAGAAAGAGAAATCGTTCCAAGATGCGGCGTTTATCGGTATGGGCGCAGAGAGAATGAAGCGCAAGTATGAAGAGAAAGCAGGAGCAGCTAAGCAAAAGAAAAAGCAGTGGCAAAGAGTTTGTCTTCTGTTACTTCTTATTAACACAGGCGTTTTATTCACAAGCTTATTTATAGATAACCGAGCGCTCTTATTTATTAGTGTCATTGTTTTTGTAGGAATTGTTCTCGCTCTTGTTTTATATAAAGATCCATCAAATGGATTACAAGAAGAGCTCCTTACACTTCAGCAAAGTGCCGGCGGGAGACAAAGTGAAGAAGCGATGTCTGTACGCTATCAGTTAGAAAAAGATGAAGAGATACGTAAATTATTTGAGCGTGAGTCTTATAAGTTACAGCAGTTGGAGCGAGCGTATGATAAAGTCGTTTCATCGTATGAGGAATGGGAGAGAGAAACGTTCCAGGCGGGAGAACAAGTCGATGCATATAAAACGCGCTATATGTTTCCTGAATTTTATACGTATGCACACATATTGCCGGCGTTTGAGCGTATTGAAAAAATGCAGCAATTATATCGTGAATTAGAGAAACAAGGCACGCGAAAATCTTCATTATATGAAATGATTTCACAATTTGAACATAAACTAGAAACTGTTATCGGTAGTGCGGAGTATAGTAAGCTACACGAGGCACAAAGCCGTATGCAAAATGAGAAAGAGAAGCGCCAAACTTGTAAGCAGTTAAAAGAAAAACTGGCGGAATGGCAAGAAGAATATGAGTTTATGCAAGAACAATTAAAGCAATTACTAATAGAACGAGATGGTTTATGGCATATTGCAGCGTCTACAGATGAAGAGATGTTTTTAGAAGCGGGTAAACTAGCGGAAAAACGTGAAGATGCAGAGAAACAAGTGGGGCGTTTATTACCGCAAATTGATCTGTTAGAACAGCGTTTAACGAGTTTATCATTAGCTGAACATTACGAAGCTGACGGTTATGACGGAAAATTAAAGCAAGAACTGACAGTCGTGCAAAACTGTCTGGCGCAAGAGAAAGAACTGACAGAGCGTATTGCGAAACATCGTATGGAAATTGCGAATTTAGAAGAAGGTAGTACGTACGGTGATTTAATGCATGAATGGGAAATGAAAAAAGCGCAAGTGCGTGAACAAGTGAAGAAGTGGGCTGCTTATGCGGCCGCAAAAACGGTGTTAACGAAAACGAAGCAATATTATCATGAAGTACATCTTCCTCGTATTTTACAAAAGTCAGAAGAGTATTTCGTCTATTTAACAGGCGGACGATATAGTAAAATCTTTTCACCGTCAGAGTCAGAGCCGTTTATTGTAGAGCGTAACGATGGTATGCGTTTTTACAGTCATGAACTAAGCCAAGCGACAGCGGAGCAGTTGTATTTATCGCTGAGATTTGCACTAGCAAAAACATTTGAGCATGATTATCCATTTATTATTGATGATAGTTTCGTGCACTTTGACGCGGTAAGGACGAATCGAACGATTGAACTTATAAAGGAAATTGCAAAGGATAGACAAGTCATATTCTTTACATGTCATGCGCATTTACTCGCGTATTTTATAGAAAAACAGATTATAAAATTAACACATATGCGTAAAGAAAATGAGTGGTAGTGTGCTATACTAAAAGTAACTGATTTGGTGGAGGAATTCGAATGAAAAAGAAAATTGCAGAGTATGAAGTTGGTGAACAAGTCGATATTTTCTTGTTAATTAAAACAGCGACAAAAGGTATCGCAAGCAATGGAAAGCCATTTTTAACAGTAATCCTACAAGATCCAAGTGGAGATATTGAAGCGAAGTTATGGGACGTATCACCAGAAGTTGAGAAACAATATGTAGCGGAAACAATCGTGAAAGTAGCTGGAGATATTTTAAACTACAAAGGACGTATTCAATTACGTGTGAAACAAATCCGTGTTGCGAATGAAAATGAAGTAACAGACATCTCAGACTTTGTAGAAAAAGCACCAGTGAAAAAAGAAGATATGGTTGAGAAAATTACGCAATACATATTTGAAATGAGAAACCCGAACATTCAACGTCTAACAAGACATTTATTAAATAAGCATCAAAACGAATTTTTAGACTATCCAGCAGCGACAAAGAACCATCACGAGTTCGTATCTGGACTAGCTTATCACGTCGTATCAATGCTTGATTTAGCGAAAGCTATCTCAAATCTATACCCATCATTAGATAAAGACTTACTATATGCAGGCGTTATTTTACATGACCTTGGTAAAGTAATTGAATTATCTGGCCCAATTTCTACAACGTATACGTTAGAAGGAAACTTACTAGGCCATATTTCTATTATGGTAAACGAAATTGGTAAAGCAGCAGATGAATTGCAAATCGATGCAGAAGAAGTATTAATTCTTCAACACATCGTGCTTTCTCACCACGGAAAAGCAGAATGGGGTAGCCCAAAACCACCATTAGTAAAAGAAGCAGAAATTCTGCACTACATCGATAACTTAGATGCAAAAATGAACATGATGGACCGCGCATTAGGACGCACAAAACCAGGCGAATACACAGAGCGTGTCTTCGCTCTTGATAATCGTTCGTTCTATAAACCGTCGTTCCATAATTAATAGTGTGAATAAAGTGGCCTCATTAAGTTTTAAAAGCTTAGTGAGGCTATTTTTATAGGAAGTAAATAATATGATACGAAAAATATCTCGAATTTGAGATAAATCTCTTGCTTTTTAATCACTTGAGGTGTAAAGTGATAGTAACGAAAGCGATTGAGTCATATGAAAACATACACTCAGTTGTTTTTGATTAAAACAAAGTAACTTATACAGTAAAAACTAAGATGAATTTACAAAAATATAATTAAGAATAAATTGAAAAGCTAAAAACCATATTAGTTGTGGGAAATGTTATTTTTTTAGTTATCACTTGACTAGTAAAACGAAACGGAGGAATAACCAATGTATGAAATTAAAGGGCATCATCACATTTCAATGGTTACGAAAAATGCAAATGAAAATAATCACTTTTATAAAAACGTGCTTGGCTTACGTCGTGTGAAAATGACAGTAAACCAAGATGATCCGTCAATGTACCACTTATTTTATGGAGATAAAACAGGAAGTCCAGGTACGGAATTATCATTTTTTGAAATTCCATTAGTAGGAAGAACATATCGCGGTACGAATGCGATTACTCGAATTGGATTACTCGTTCCTTCAGAGGAAAGCTTACATTACTGGAAAGAACGATTTGAGAAATTTGATGTGAAACATAGTGAAATGACAACATATGCAAATCGTCCTGCTTTACAATTTGAGGATGCTGAAGGTCTTCGCTTAGTACTACTCGTTTCAAACGGAGAAAAAGTAGAGCACTGGGAAACTTGGGAGAAATCAGAAGTTCCTGCAGAGCATCAAATTCAAGGAATGGGTTCTGTAGAAATGACCGTTCGTAGACTTGATAAAATGGCGAGTACACTTACAGAAATGTTTGGTTATACAGAGGTTAGCCGCAGCGAAGAGGAAGCAATTTTCCAGTCCATTAAAGGAGAGGCTTTTGGAGAAATCGTTGTGAAATATTTAGATGGTCCTACTGAAAAACCGGGCCGAGGCAGCATTCACCATTTAGCAATTCGCGTGAAAAACGATGCAGAGCTTGCTTATTGGGAAGAACAGGTGAAACAAAGAGGCTTCCATTCTTCAGGAATCATCGACCGTTTCTATTTTAAAAGCTTATATTTCCGCGAATCCAACGGAATCCTATTTGAAATTGCGACAGATGGCCCAGGATTTACAGTTGATGGAGATGTGGAACATTTAGGAGAAAAACTTGATTTACCACCATTCTTAGAAGGTCAGCGAGCAGAAATTGAAGCGAATTTAGCACCGCTTGAAGAGAAGTAATAGAAGAAAATACACAACTTTAACATATAAATGGAACCCATTGGAGGAATATAAAATGAACCAATTAAAAGGAATTCACCACGTTACAGCGATTACAAGTAGTGCAGAAAAGAACTATGAGTTTTTCACTCACGTTTTAGGAATGCGTTTAGTTAAGAAAACAGTAAACCAAGATGACATTCAAACGTATCATTTATTCTTTGCAGATGATAAAGGTAGTGCCGGAACAGATATGACATTCTTTGACTTCCCAGGTATTCCAAAAGGAGTACACGGTACAAATGAAATTTCAAAAACTTCATTCCGTGTTCCAACTGATGCAGCGTTAGCATATTGGGTAAAACGTTTTGACCGTCTGGAAGTGGAACATACAGGAATTAAAGAGCAATTTGGTAAGAAAACTCTTTCTTTCGTTGACTTTGATGACCAATACTATCAATTAATATCGGATGAACTTGATAAAGGGATCGAATCAGGTACACCTTGGCAAAACGGACCAGTTCCATTAGAATATGCAATTACTGGTTTAGGGCCTGTATTCATCCGTATTGCAAACTTTAGTTTCTTCAAAGAAGTGTTAGAAAAAGTTTTATTATTTAAAGAGGTTGCGCAAGAAGGAGAATTCTATTTATTTGAAGTGAATAAAGGTGGAAACGGTGCATCTGTCATCGTAGAACATAATACAGTTCTTCCTGAAGCACAACAAGGTTTTGGTACAGTGCACCATGCGGCATTCCGCGTAGAAGATCGCGCTGTATTAGAAGAATGGATTGAGAGAATCAGTAGCGTAGGGCTTCCTTCATCTGGTTATGTAGATCGTCACTTCTTCGAGTCATTATACGCAAGAGTTGCACCACAAATCTTATTTGAATTTGCAACAGATGGCCCAGGATTTATGGGAGATGAGCCATACGAAACACTTGGCGAAAAATTATCTTTACCTCCATTCCTAGAGCCAAAACGTGAAGAAATCGAAAAATTAGTTCGTCCGATTGATACAGTGAGAAGTACGAAGGAATTTATTAAAGAGTAAAAATAGAGATAGTAAGTAGGAGAGCAAGTAGTTTTAGCGGAGTGCTGGAATTGCTTGCTTTTTTATTTATCCTAGTAAGTTTTCTGACAATTGTTTCTCAAGTTATTTAAAAGGAAAACTTTGGTATAATTAATCAAAATATTAAATTTTCTGATAATTATTTTTCAATGCATAGAAAAGGAGTGGTAATATACAATTTTGATAATTGTATAAAAATACTAATTTTGTAAGTTTGAGAAAAGGAGATGCGAGTGTATGGGAGCAGATGTAGTAACGCGGGAGCAAATGAAACATTCTTTAGATGATTGGTATCGTGTAATGTTACAGCAAAATATAGAGAAAGCTACGGAAATGAAAGAGGAGATTGAAAGTAAGATTAGTGGGTTGGACGTGGATCAGGATGTATTGCTTTATCATGCGTTGTTGAATTTTAGATATGATGCATTGGTTGATTGGATT
Organism: Bacillus sp. TE8-1; assembly: GCF_008368855.1. Taxonomy (NCBI): domain Bacteria; kingdom Bacillati; phylum Bacillota; class Bacilli; order Caryophanales; family Bacillaceae; genus Bacillus; species Bacillus sp. TE8-1. The sequence goes on from NZ_QPET01000012.1 coordinate 21,942, forward strand.
TCAGTTAGAGAAGATAGTTTTGATAAAGTGGAATCTTTCGAAATTCCAATAGAGGGCTTTTTAGCTTATTATTATCACTTCTTTAAAGGGTTTCATTGCACATTAATTTCAAATTATAATGAAGCGAAAGAACAGTATGAGCAAGCTGAGAAGTTATTGAAATATATTGCCGATCCGATAGAACATGCGGAGTTTAATTATCGGATGGGGAATTTCTATTATCAAAAATATGACCAAGTTCATGCAATAGATTACTTGAATAGGGCAAAAGCAGCATTTTTACAATATCCAGGCTATGAAATAAAAGTAGGATTATGTGAAAATGCTTTTGGACTATGTTGTGTAGACATAGATCACTATGAATTAGCGGAAGAAAACTTTAATTCTGCTATGGAAGTATTGCAAAAAGCAGATCAAAAAAAATATATGCTAATGGTTCGGCATAATTTAGCTTGGCTTTATGCTAGTCAAAATCTTTCAGAATTAGCGATTCGTCATATATCTGAGGTGACCAAAAATTACCCAGAACACTTTAAAGCCTTGTTTGTAGAAGCACATGAACATTACAAATTAGGACAATATAATTTAGCGAATCCAATTGTTGAAAAAGGTTTAAATATTTGTGTTGATTTAGGAGAAAAAGAATTTCAACATCGGTTTAAAATTTTGAAAGAACTCAATGGAAAATCTTCAGTATCAATTATTGAAGATGTAATTTTAGAAGGACTTTCTTATTTTGAGAGAGAAAGATTATGGGATTGTATTCAAGAATACACTGAAATTTTAGCACTGAAATTTTATGAATTTGATGATCATGTTAAGGCAAGTAAATATTTTTATATGAATAATAAGGCTCAAAAAAATATATTGGAAAAGGGAGCGTTAAAATAATGAAGAAATTTCGTTTGGCTATTGTTGGGACTGCATTAGTAGGGGTATTATCAATTGGGTTCAATAGTTCTTTTACAAATCAAGCTGTAAATATAGGAGACACAGGAGGAGCACCAGCAAGACCAGACTACGTTAACATTGGTGACACAGGCGGAGCACCAGCAGATAATAAAGGCGACGGCGGAGTAAGCCAACTATAATAACAAAGAAAGGGACTTCAACATGAAGTCCCTTTTTCTATTTTCAGGTCATGTAGAGAAAAGAATTGACTTACTTTAAATATGTAACTATAATGGTTACAGAATAACCATTAGTAACAGAAATGAGTTATATTTTTTTAGTATAATTGTAACTGTTTTAGTTACAATTAAAAAGAGAACATAAAATAACCAAAAAATGTAAAAACTTTAAATAGCAACAAGAGAAAGGAGACGGGAACTTTGAAAAGGTTTAAGTTTTATATGATTAGCGGTATTGTGCTCGTTTTGTTAATTGTTTGTAACTTCGTTGAGAAGCCGATTGCGAAGGTTGGAGAAGTGAAAGATACTGTTATGATGAAGCTGAATACGAAAGAGAGTATGGCGCAAATTGATGGACAGACGATTTATTTTAAACAAATTGGTGAGGGAAAACCTCCTTTACTTATGTTGCATGGGTTTGGTGGTTCTTCTGATGGGTTTAGTGATATTTATCCGGAACTAGTGCGAGATCATACGATTATTGCGGTTGATATTTTAGGGTTTGGGCGTTCTTCTAAGCCGGTTGATTTTCAGTATTCGTTTCCTGCGCAAGTGAATTTATATTATAAGTTAATGAAGAAGCTCGGATACGATCAGTTTGCGGTGCTCGGCCATTCGATGGGCGGAGAGATGTCCCTTAATTTAGCGTATTTATATCCGGATGCAGTCACGCATCTCATCTTGGCGGATGCTACAGGGATAGAGTCTTTCCAACAAAAAGAAAGTTATGAAGTACCACCGCTATCGACGGACTTACAAACTGTAACTGAGATTACGAAGTATAATAAAAATGAAGTAAAAAATAGTCGTGATGATAAAGAGCATTATGATCAGCTTACGAAAATGAGAGAGCGCCGCATTGCGATGGAAGCTGATAAAATTAAGGTACCGACTTTAATTATATGGGGACGACATGATAAAAGTGTTTCTTGGAAAAATGGTGAACTGTATCATGGGCTATTTGCAAATAGTACGTTTCATATTATTGAAAAAGGATACCACGCACCGTTTCGTCAGGAACCAATTGAGTTTATGGAATATGTACAAGCATTTTTCGCGAAGCATCCACAATAAAAATTTTAAGCATAAATCCACTTCTTTCCTCATAAAGTGAAACTAATAAGGCTTGTCTAAGGAAAGGAATGAAGTGATTTGGAAACTTTACCATGGTGGGTTTATCTTGTAATTGTCGGGATTGTACTAAGTGGCTACATGGTTTTATATACTTCGAAAAAAGAGCAAGATATGGATAATGAGTTTATCGAAAAAGAAGGCGAAGTGTATATGAAGCGCTTAGAAGAAGAGCGCGAGAAACGTAATCAGGATAGTGATAAAGATTCGGTATTGCTTTAATAGAAATTTTGAAAGGCTACCACCTAGTAGGATTTTACATCTAGGTGGTAGCTTTTTTCTTCTGGGGGAGCAGTATATGTTCATCAAGCTAAGGTTATATTAGTTTAATTTTACATGTATAAGAGAGTCATCATAAACTTTTATTGATGGCATTTATATATATTTTTCCTCATAAGAATGGAACTAGCGGGGATTTTACTGGGGGGGGATTAACAATGCATAGGGATGAAACTTCATTACATCCTGATACAGGCGTTACGTCTGTAATGTTTGTTGAGCGTTCATTAAATGAAATTCGTTTTTGGTCTAGAATCATGAAGGAGCATTCTTTTTTTCTTCGATTGGGATTTAGATGTGAGGATACTCAATTAATTGAAGAGGCGAATCAATTTTATCGGTTGTTTGAACATATTGAACAAATAGCGCATTCCTATACAAATGAAACAGATCCTGAGCAAATCAAAAGGTTTAATGCAGAAGTACAACAAGCCGCAACTAATATTTGGGGATTTAAACGAAAAATTTTAGGATTAATTCTCACATGTAAATTGCCAGGACAAAATAACTTTCCACTTTTAGTTGACCATACAAGTAGGGAAGCTGATTATTTTAGAAAACGTTTAATACAATTAAATGAAGGTAAATTAGATGCTCTTCCTGATGCTATTATTAAAGAAAATATTTTCTTTTTAAGGATTATGGCAGACCATGCTAAATTTATTGGCCATCTTCTTGATCCATCAGAAAGAAAGCTTGTAGATACAGCACGGAATTTTAGCAATGATTTTGATGAATTGATGTATCAAGCAATTGACTTAGAATCTATGAAACCACAATCCCAAACAGCTCCTCTTTTAGATCAATTTTTAGATCAAAATCGCGTGTCAGTTGCATCTCTTCGGGATTTTAAGAAAACAGCACGTGATTTAATTGAGCAATGTAAAATAAAGAGCATCATTCATCCATTATTGGCAGACCATGTTTTCCGTGAAGCTGATAGATTTCTTGAAATCATTGATATGTACGATGTTCATCTTACAAATATTCAATCACAACCTAGATATTAGAAGATAAGGAAAGATACTATTTTTTCCTTAAGCTGAGAAGTTAACAATTTATTGTTAGCTTCTTTTCTTTGCGATTAAAATTTCCTTTTAAGAACTACATAAATCCCTTTGACCAAATATGTAATTCTTTGTAAAATGATATATATGGAAAGATTATGAATATACAGGAAATATATGGATAGTAGATTTTAATAAATTACTCGGGGGAAATTTATTAGTTAAGTATATTAACTTGTTTGCACTACATTTTACAAATAAAGGGGTATTAGTAATCATGAAAGCAAAGAAATTAGTAAGTTTGGCGTTACCAGTTATGTTATTGAGTGGTTGTATTACAATTGAAACTGATGGTAAGAAAGCTGAACCAAAGAAAGAAGAAACGCAAAAGGTAGAGAAAGAGAGTAAGGCTACTGAAAAAGAGAGTAAGTCAACTGATAGCAAGAAAGAGGATAGCTTATCTGTAGCGAAAGGTGAAGGTACAAATAGTAGTTCATCAAGTAGTCAACAAAGTTCCTCTTCAAATAATTCAACTTCTTCTAGTTCTTCAACTGGCAAGGTAACTGGTTCAGATGTTGAAAGGTACAAGGCAGAAATCATAAATAGTGCTACTCAAATTGAAAATACAATGAAATTAATTGAAGGAATAGCAGATTCAGACGTAAAATCATACAAACAAAAGAAAAGTGAAGTACAACTGAGTTTAGGTGGAGCAAAGGCAACTGCAACGAAACTGAAGAATCTACAAGCACCGCCTGAATTACAGGGAGAACAAGTGAAGATAAAGCAATCGATGGAACTGTATGCGGATTGTTTCCAACTTCTCTTTGATGCATTAGACCAAGAAGACGAGAGTAAAATGCATCAATCATTAAGTAAAGCACAAGAAGGTTCAAAACTGTTTGAAGAAGCAGCGAAGAGTATCGGTAGTAAAACCAACTAAGAATAAAGTATTTAAAGGGGTATTTGTAAGTGCAGTTGGTGCAAGTGAAGAGTTAGGAATTAGTTATGGAAACACATTACAAATTTATCAAATGGACGATAATGTTCGTATTCGATATGTAAAACAATAAATAATTGGTGAAAAACTCTGTAATAAATTTTACAGGGTTTTTTGTTAGTTCTAGTTTATTTTTTTGTCTTCCTAAGCGCTAAGCATACTAGTATAAGTTGAGAAATGAACAAAACGATAATGATAGGCAGATGATGTAACTCCATAGTAACTGTAACCATCTAAAGCCCAATTCATACACTATGATGGAGGATTTTTACTTCATAACCGGATGAAAAAGGAGTGTAATCATGAAGAAACGTACTGTTAATGAAGCAGGAGGGAATGTGCCACAACCAATCCGCAGCGACGGAGCAGGTGCGATTGATTCTGGACCTCGTAATGTTATGCGGGATATTCAAAATCCGAATATGCTTGTTCCGCCTATAACGGATGCAGGGTTAGTTCCTAACTTGAAGTTTTCATTCTCGGACACTTCTATGATTTTGAAACAAGGGGGGTGGTCTCGGGAGATTACTGTTCGAGAACTACCGGTTTCGACGACGATTGCAGGAGTAAATATGAGTTTAACGGCCGGTGGAGTACGAGAACTACATTGGCATAAAGAAGCGGAATGGGCGTATATGCTTTTAGGACGGGCACGCATAACGGCTGTTGATCAAAATGGACGGAATTTTATTGCTGATGTTGGACCAGGTGATCTTTGGTATTTTCCGCCTGGTATTCCGCATTCCATTCAAGGATTGGAACATTGTGAATTTCTACTCGTTTTCGATGATGGACATTTTTCTGATTTATCTACTTTAGCTATTTCTGATTGGTTTGCGCATACGCCAAAAGAGGTGTTGTCGGCTAATTTTGGAGTACCTGAGAGTGCTTTTCGTTCTATCCCTTCAGATCAAGTTTATATTTATCAAGGAGAGGTGCCAGGTTCCCTTGAAAGTCAGGAAGTTCAATCACCGAAAGGAGAAGTTCCTTTAACATTTAAACATGAATTGTTAAAACAAAAGCCGATTAAGACGCCTGGTGGTAGCGTTCGAATTGTAGATTCCACAAATTTCCCTATTTCCAAAACAATCGCAGCAGCGCTCGTTGAGGTTGAGCCTGGTGGAATGAGAGAACTTCATTGGCACCCGAATAATGATGAATGGCAATATTATTTGACAGGGGAAGCGAGAATGACTGTGTTTCTTGGAAATGGTACCGCTCGTACATTTGATTATAGAGCTGGCGATGTCGGATATGTACCGTTTGCGACGGGGCATTATATTCAAAATACAGGTACCGAAACATTATGGTTTTTAGAGATGTTCAGAAGCAATCGTTTTGAAGATGTATCGTTAAATCAATGGATGGCACTGACTCCTAAAGAAATAGTGGAGAGTAATATACATGTTGGCCCGCAAGTAATGGATTCTCTGCGTAAGGAGAAGTGGCCTATTGTGAAATATCCGGGGTTTTCATATAGTCCGAAAAGTGATGAGTAAAAATGAAAATTTGCGTTATTCTTTCTGGAGACTGATAAGAAGGGATGGCGTATTTTTTATGCCTAATCTAGTCTTTATCCCGCTATTTGCCGGGTAGTAAGCCCCCTACCTCAAAATTCAGCTGAAGTAAAGAAGTTAGGTGGGGGGGGCTGTCCGTAAAAGCCCGATTGGTGAGGGCTGATTAAAGTTTCACTTTATTAGTATCCATTCTTTGTATTATTGTTCGGGAAATTATTATTGGAGCATAGTATAGGGAAGATACATATAAAATAGCGCCATTATAAGCTGTAACGCATAAGTTGCGCAGGAAATGCAACGATAACTCGCTTTACTCTTCATCATTTATTTGAACATAAGGGGCATAGAGAGGTGATAAACACAGTATGATTTTTAGTGAGCGTTTAAAAGAAGAAAGGGAAAAAAGAAATTGGTCGCAAAATGATTTGGCTGAAAAACTTCATGTGAACAGGCAATCTGTTTCGAAATGGAGACGGAAAAGAACTATCCGAGCATTGAAATTATTATTCATTTAAGTGACCTGTTCGGTATTACGATGGATGAACTGCTAAGGAGTGATGAAGAATTGACGCAGAAAGTAATTGAAGATAGTAAGCAATTGGCGTATCCAAAATGGAAGGTGTTTTTTGATAGTTTATTTATGATGGGCGTATTTTTATTTATTACAAAAATCGTTGTATGGATGCTAAATAAGTTTGCTGGAGCAAGTATTACAATTGTAGCAGATGCACCATATGTAATGAATCTTTTGCCCCTTGCATTCATGATTATAGGTGGTATAGGTTCCGATAAGTTGAAGAAAATATATAGATAAGAGAAAGATTTGAAAGAAATCCCCAACACTAGCTGTTCTTTTCACTTAAATTGTGTACTATAAAGGATAGGATGATATAAAGAAGGGGACATATAGAATGGAATTTCATGAACAGAAGATTTTGCCGGCAGTGAGGCAAATTAAAGATTTGGAAAAGCTATTACATAGTTCGTATGAATATATCGTTATTTTAGATATTCATGTCGGCCAATTGAAGAGTGTTATATCACTTGCGAAGCAATATTGTAAAAAGGTGTTTTTACATGTGGATTTAATTCATGGTTTGCAGAGTGATGGGCATGCGACGGAATATTTATGTCAGGAGTTTAGACCGTACGGGTTACTTTCAACAAAGGCGAGCGTTATTATGAAGGCGAAGCAAAAAGGTGTTGTGGCAATACAACGCATCTTTTTAATCGATTCGAGTGCGATGGAGAAGAGCTGCAATCTTTTAGATAAGACGAAACCGGATTATATTGAGGTACTTCCTGGAGCATTAACGGATGTTATCGCTGAAGTGAAAGAGCGTACTGGTGTACCGATTTTAGCAGGTGGTTTTATTCGTACTGTAGAAGATGTGGAAAGAGCTTTAAACGCTGGTGCGACAGCAATTACGACATCAAAACGCGAATTATGGAAACATTACCAAAAAAAGTGACGAAAATGTGAATTTTTTCGTTGACACCGCTTTCATTTACGGTTAACATTATAGACAAGTTAATAAACGTGACGGAGAAAAGTAGAGATCCACATTTCATTGTTTCTATATAAATTTATATAGAAGCGTGCAAGCTGTGGGTCTTTTTCTTTTGACAAAAACGAATGGCCATTCATTTTACCTCTATCACATTTGAAAGCGTTTAAATTGATTGTGGAGGGATACTATGTCAGCATTTTTAGGAGAGTTAATAGGGACTGCGTTGTTAATCGTACTTGGTGGCGGCGTTTGTGCTGGTGTAAGTTTAAAGAAATCGTTTGCGAAAGATTCAGGTTGGATTGTTATTACAATGGGCTGGGGCTTAGCAGTAGCGGTTGCAGCGTATGCGGTTGGATCAATTAGTGGGGCACATTTGAATCCAGCTTTAACGATAGGATTAGCATTTAAGGGAGCGTTCCCATGGAGTGACGTACCAGGTTATATCGTAGCACAAATGATTGGGGCAATTATCGGGGCAGTTATCGTATATTTACATTACTTACCACACTGGAAAGAAACAGAAGATCCAGGAACAAAGTTAGGTGTATTTGCAACAGGTCCAGCAATTCCGAACACATTTGCAAACCTTTTAAGTGAAATGATTGGAACATTCGTTTTAGTATTTGGTATATTAGCAATTGGTGCAAATAAATTTGCAGATGGATTAAATCCATTTATCGTAGGTTTCTTAATTGTAAGTATTGGTTTATCATTAGGTGGGACAACAGGATACGCAATTAACCCAGCGCGTGATTTAGGTCCGCGTATTGCACACTTCTTCCTTCCGATTGCAGGAAAAGGCGGTTCAAACTGGAAGTATGCATGGATTCCAGTAGTTGGTCCAATTTTAGGTGGATCACTTGCAGGTTTATTCCATCAAGTTGTATTTGAAGGAAAACAAAATTCAGCACTTATTTATGTGATTATCGCAACTGTGATTGTACTAGCAATCTCTTATATGACAAGTAAAAAAAGCGGAAGCAATACAAATAGTAGAAAAGTAGCATAAGGGGGAAACCGATATGAAAAAATATATTCTTTCATTAGACCAAGGAACAACAAGCTCACGCGCAATTCTGTTCAATAAAAAAGGTGAAATTGTTCATTCAGCTCAAAAAGAGTTTACACAACATTTTCCAAAGCCAGGCTGGGTAGAGCATAATGCACAAGAAATTTGGGGATCTATTTTAGCAGTTATCGCAACTTGCTTAAGCGAAGCAGATGTAAAACCAGAACAAATCGCAGGTATCGGTATTACGAACCAACGTGAAACAACGGTTGTATGGGATAAAACAACTAGTAAACCAATTTACAACGCAATCGTATGGCAATCTCGCCAAACAGCTGAAATTTGTGATGAGTTAAAAGAAAAAGGTTATAGCGAAATGGTTCGCGAAAAAACAGGTCTTTTAATTGATGCATACTTCTCTGGTACGAAAGTAAAATGGATTTTAGATAACGTTGAAGGTGCAAGAGAAAAAGCAGAAAACGGCGATCTATTATTCGGAACAATTGATTCGTGGCTTGTATGGAAACTATCTGGTGGTAAAGCACACGTAACAGATTACTCAAACGCATCACGTACGTTAATGTTTAACATTCACGACTTACAGTGGGATGATGAGCTTCTAGAAATGTTAACAGTACCAAAGAGCATGCTTCCAGAAGTGCGTCCATCATCTGAAATATATGGAGAAACAATTGATTACCACTTCTTCGGCCAAAATGTACCGATTGCAGGTGTAGCTGGTGACCAACAAGCAGCATTATTTGGACAAGCTTGTTTCGGTGAAGGTATGGCGAAAAATACTTACGGAACTGGTTGCTTCATGTTAATGAACACAGGTGAAAAAGCAGTAGCTTCTGAGCACGGTCTATTAACAACAATTGCATGGGGAATAGATGGTAAAGTAAACTACGCATTAGAAGGAAGTATTTTCGTAGCGGGTTCTGCAATTCAATGGTTACGTGACGGAATGCGCATGTTTAAAGATGCAAGTGAGAGTGAAGTGTATGCGAGTCGCGTTGAATCAACTGACGGTGTATACGTTGTACCAGCATTCGTTGGACTAGGAACACCTTATTGGGATAGTGAAGTACGCGGCGCTATGTTTGGTGTAACGCGCGGTACGACGAAAGAGCATTTCATTCGTGCAACGCTAGAATCTTTAGCTTACCAAACGAAAGATGTATTATGCGCAATGGAAGCAGATTCAGGTATTGAGCTGAAAACATTACGCGTTGATGGCGGAGCAGTTAAAAATAACTTCTTAATGAAGTTCCAAAGTGATATTTTAGATGTTCCTGTAGAGCGTCCAGTAATCAACGAAACAACGGCTCTAGGTGCAGCATACTTAGCTGGTCTTGCGGTTGGATATTGGAAAAACCAAGATGAAATTAAAGAACAGTGGCATATGGACAAACGCTTTGAACCAACGATGGAAGCGAAAACAAGCGAAGAGCTATATGCTGGATGGAAAAAAGCAATTGAAGCAACAAAAGCTTTCAAATAATCATAAACAGTGTTATAATGGTGACAAGTTAATAATTCGGTAGGAGATTTGGAGAGACCACAACGCGCTATAGAGGCGAAATCTATAGCGGAGTTTGTGGTCTCTTTTTTCGTTATCAAAGGGAGGAATTACCATGAAATTTTCAAGTAAACAACGTAAAGACGTATTAAACGGAGTAAATAAACAAGAGTTAGATGTGATCGTAATTGGTGGAGGTATTACTGGTTCTGGTATTGCATTAGATGGAGCAACACGCGGGTTATCAACAATTGTGTTTGAAATGCAGGACTTTGCAGCAGGTACATCAAGTCGTTCAACGAAGCTTGTACACGGTGGTCTACGTTATTTAAAACAACTTGAAGTGAAAATGGTAGCAGAGGTGGGTAAAGAGCGTGCGATCGTATATGAGAACGGTCCCCATGTAACAACACCAGAGTGGATGTTACTTCCGTTCCATACAGGCGGTACGTTCGGATCATTTAGTACATCAATTGGTCTTCGTGTATACGACTTCTTAGCAGGTGTAAAACGAAGCGAGCGCAGAAAGATGTTTAACCGTGAAGAAACGCTAAACAAAGAGCCTCTTGTAAAAAAAGAAGGATTAAAAGGCGGCGGTTACTACGTAGAATATCGTACAGACGATGCGCGTCTTACAATTGAAGTAATGAAAGAAGCAATTGAGCACGGCGCAAAAGCTGTTAACTACGCAAAAGTAGACAGTTTCTTATATAAAGATGGAAAAGTATGCGGTGTACGTGTAATCGATTTACTAGACGGTGAAGTATACGAAGTTTATGGTAAGAAAATTGTAAACGCAGCTGGTCCTTGGGTAGATACACTTCGTGAAAAAGATAACTCGAAAAAAGGAAAAGTACTTCAGTTATCAAAAGGTGTTCACTTAGTAATTGATCAAAAACGTTTCCCGTTAGGTCAAGCGATTTACTTCGATACACCAGATAAACGTATGGTGTTCGCGATTCCTCGCGGCGGAAAAACATACGTAGGTACAACAGATACGTTCTATGATAAAGACGCAGCTGTACCACAAATGACAACAGAAGATCGCACATACATCATTAATGCGATTAACTATATGTTCCCAAGCGTAAAAATTACGGAAAAAGACATCGAATCAAGCTGGGCTGGTGTTCGTCCGTTAATTTATGAAGAAGGTAAGAGTGCATCTGAAATTTCTCGTAAAGATGAAATTTGGACTTCTGAATCTGGTTTAATTACAATCGCAGGTGGTAAATTAACTGGATACCGCAAAATGGCTGAAATGGTAGTAGACTACGTAACGAACTTACTACAAAAAGAAGGCCATAGTGCATATCCGAAGAGTACAACGAAACATATGCCAATCTCTGGTGGACATGTAGATGGGTCACACGGATTCCCAGCATTCGTTGCGAAAAAAGCTGGCGAAGGTATGAAATATGGTTTAACGACAGCACAAGCAGAAGAATTCGCAAAATTCTACGGCTCTAACGTTGATGTACTATTCAACTTAGCGAAAAAACATAAAGACGAAGCGAAAGAATATAACATGCCGCTAGACGTTCTAATCCCGCTTGTATACGCAATGGATTACGAAATGACAGCAAAACCAGTCGACTTCTTCGTACGCCGCAGAGGCGCTGTATTCTTCAACATCCACTGGGTATACGAGTGGAAAGAAGCAGTAATCAACTACATGGCTGCGAAACTAGGCTGGAGCAAAGAAGAACAAATGAAATACACAGCTGAACTAGAAAAAGCACTAACAGACGCTGTAATTCCTGTCGATCAACAAGAACAGGCGGCTGCTTTAGCGTAAAATAGAAAACCACCTGAAGGGGAGCCTTTAGGTGGTTTTTTTATGGAATATTCTTCTAACTATATTGCATAACGACATATGTTGTTATACGATGTATATAAGGTGGTGGTATTGTTGGAAAAAGAAATCTTAAAGGGAAGTATAGATATTTTATTACTTTCTATCATTGCAAAACGTGATACATACGGCTACGAAATAGCTCAAAGTTTAAAGGATGCAAGTGAAGATTTGTATAGTATGGGGCAGGGAACTTTGTACCCTGCTTTAAAGAGATTGGAGAAAAAGGAGTTTCTTGAATCTTATTGGAATGAATCTGAGAATGGGATGAAAAGGAAATTCTATACTATTACAGATAAAGGGAAAAAAGAATTGCAGAAGAAAGTGAACTCTTGGGAGAGTGTAACAGCATTAATTCAAGCTTGTCAGAAAGGAGTTATTTATGAGTGAATTTGACGAGTATATTAAGTCTATTTTAGCCTATTCAGAACTTAGTGATATTGAACAGGATGAGTTATTTCTAGAAATGTATGATCACTTGAACAGTTTGAAAGAAGAATATATGGAACAAGGTATGAATGAAAAAGAAGCGATTTATAAAGCGATTCAAAGTTTTGGAGAATCAAAAGTTATTGGCGTAGAGATTAATAAATCGGTATACGAAGTTCCTAGGCCATTAAAGGTATTATCAAAAATTTTATGTATTCCTTATATAATCATTTGTTTTATTGTCTTTTTAGGAACATTTATTTCAACTTCTACATTTGACTCTGTTCGCAGTTTGACAGGTGGGACTGTCTATCATCCCATTGAATTTTGGCAGCAATTTTTACATATATCTGATTTAGAAACGTTATTACAACTTTTTGGAATAACACTTTGGCAAGTTAAAGATTTTATTGCACATCCAGGTCCTTGGGGAAACTCAACTTATTGGTTAAGCGTTTTACAACATATAATATTAGTAGTTCCATTCGGATTTTTCGTTCCAGTGCTGATTAATAAAGTGACTAACTATAAGAAAGCTCGTAAGTGGTATGTTATGACCTTTCTTGTTTGGGAGATATTACATTTACTAACTTTGTCTGATGTTTTTGATGTGTGGCGGATTGCTATAAATATGCTCGGTGCGTCGGTAGGATATCTTTTATTTATAAGCATGATACAAATAGATAATAAATTTAGGATAATGCGCAAGAACATATTTGAAAATTAACTTGCTATTCTGTAGTTTAAATTATACAAATTTAGTTTGATGGTAATAGAGTATTGCTGAAAACATAGGTGCTATGTAGTGAGGGGATTTTTTATATTCGTAATAGGTGTTGTTCCTTGTTTATTCATCCTGTTATGAAGCGGGTACATAATCCGTCTTTATTGGTGCTATAAATGATGAGAGCGGCACAGCTGAACTAGAAAAAGTCTAGAACAACAAGAACAGGCAGCTGCGTTAGCGTAAAATAGAGAACCACCTGAAGGGGGAGCCTTTAGGTGGTTTTTTCTCTTGACTAAAAATAAATAAAATGTGTTACAATGATGATAGAGTATGTAGTGTGAATTTTGCATAAAATAAAAAAGACAGAAGCCTGAGAAACTTCTGCCTTGTGTAACCTAACTTGCTATTGTGGTGGTAGTAGGTGCGGTTATAAGACAATTACATTAACGTTTTAGCCGAGAACCGCCCTTACCTTTTCCACGAAGCAGGGTGGTTCTCGCTTTTTTGTATACAGAAATTAGCCACGGACCGACGTATCTTCTACCGATGACAACGCCAGCTCCGGTTAGGATACCATACACTAATTTAATTACAAACATCGCGATCATATTATCACCTCCCCCCTTTTTCAAAATGGAAGAGATGATTGCCACACCTACTAGTTATAGCTTATTAAGTTACATTTTAATTGTATTATGTTTTAAAATAGGGAACAAGATATATGGATGAAAATTCCTGTTTTTAAGCAGAGCATTAGTGTCAGGGGACAAGAAGTAAATAAATATTCATAAAAAAACGGTATGGACATTACCATCCGTATTTTTTTATGTATTTATAAAACTTTTCCATACAGTGCGTCGTCTAATATATGGGAAGGAGGAAATGATGTGGATGAATTAACGATAGAAGCGTTTGAAATAGAAGATAAGGAGGACCTTATCGACGAAATAATGAACAAGTATGGACAAGAAGTCCTACAGCTTGTGTATTCGTATGTGAATAATAAAGAGGTTGCGGAGGATGTAACGCAAGATATATTTGTGAAATGCTATAAATATCTTCATACATATAAAGGGAATTCGAACTTAAAAACATGGTTATGGAGAATTGCAATCAATCATTGTAAGGACTATTTAAAAAGTTGGTATAACAAAAAAGTTATCGTTACAGAGGATGAATTTGCGTATATGGGGATTCAAAATGATAGTGTCGAACAAACTGTCATTCAAAATGCGGAGGATCGTGAACTGGCTTCTGCAGTAATGAATTTACCGATAAAATATCGAGAAGTTATTTATCTATTTTATTATGAAGAATTATCAATTAAAGAGATTGCTACAGTAATAGATGTGAAAGAAAACACGATAAAGACAAGACTAAAAAAAGCGAAGGAACTTTTGAAGGAAGGATTGGAGGAATAATCAAATGGAAGATCGATTAAAAGGCTTGCGAAAATCAATGGAGAACACAACGTTTAAACATTTGAGTTTTTCTGATCAACACCAGAAGCAAGTGCGCGAAAAAATTAAGCAATCGTCCGAAAAGGAAGAAGATATCCTTTTAGCAGTGTTACAACTTCTTATGAATGAAAAAACAGGTTATGAATTGATGCAGTTGCTAAGAGGGAGAGGGATTCAAAAATTCGAAGGTGATGAAGGGTCTCTATACACTTTATTACATCGCTTAGAACGGAATCGCTTTATCCAATCTAGCTGGGATCACGCAGGAGCTAAATATTATCAATTAAATGATAAAGGAAACAAGATGCTGCGAAAGGCAGAGAAGAATGCTACGAAGGCACGATTTATATTAAAAGGCTTAGTACAGGAGTGAGAAAAAATTGAACAAAAAAGGGGAGCGTTTTTTAAAAGAAGTTACGAACCATATTAAATCAAAAGAAGCGAAGGACTTAGTAGCAGCTGAACTAAATTTTCACTTGAAACAGGCGAAGAATATGTGGATGGATAAAGGATTAAGTGAGGAAGTTGCTGAAGATAAGGCTGTTGAACAAATGGGGAGTCCGATTAAACTTGGCCGGGAACTTAACAAACTTCATAAGCCAAAGGTGGATTGGTTCTTACTTATTTTATTAGTAGCTGCTATGGGGTTAGGGTTTTTACCAATAATCGCTCTTGGGCATACGAACGATTTACTAATGAACAAAGTAATTTTTGTAATTCTCGGCATTGCAACAGCTGTTGGGATGATGCTGCTTGATTACCGGAAGCTAGAAAGACTCGGGTGGCTGTTTTATACAATTGGAATACTTATCTTGTTAGCTATAAAATGTTTTCCGACTGGTTACGTGATTGGGGAAGCGATAATAAAAATTGGCCCCATCAAAATTGACTGTTTAATGACGATACCATTCTTCTTTTTAGCTTGGGCTTCGTTTTTCAATAATAGTAGGTTAAAGTTTATACATCTTCTCATGTTGTACGTATTTTCTTTATATTTATTTTCAACTATATCAATTCTTTTACCCATTTTCATCTACATTACGATGGTATTTGTTATGCTTTGGTGGAGTAAGTTAGGAAAGAAAACGGCATGGCTCATTACGATTTTACCTATTGTACCATTGATTATTAGGGATCTACTTTCCTGGTCTGCTGTAAAAGAATACCGTATGGCCAGAGTTTTAGGAATGTTAAACCCAGAGCATGATCTATGGTATTTACGTTTAAAAGAGGCGATGTCTTCAGCAGGTTGGTTTGGTACATATGAAAATATAAAGTCTATCCGTGCTGCCCATACTGATTTTGTATTTGCAAGTTTGACTTACTATTATGGATATGTACTTGCGCTAGTTCTTGTCGTGATTCTTTCTCTTTTTGCAGTAAGAATAATGAACATAGCTTATAAAATAAATGATGGTTATGGTAAATTGCTTCTCGTTGGCGGAGTGACTCTTTTTGTAATCCATTTTATTTGTAACGTTGGCATGACCCTCGGGATATTACCACGTGTTTCTATATCATTACCTTTTATTAGCTACGGATTGATACCAACTCTGTTTCATGCATTTATAATGGGAATCGTACTAAGTGTATATCGACGTAAAGATATGTCGTTTAGAATGAGAAAAACACCTTGATACTTATTATAAGTTGTATATAAAAGAATTCATTATTATGATCAAGTAAAAACGTAAATAGATAGTAGAAGAGGGGTATGATAAATACTCCTCTTTTCGTGTTTAAATAAGTGCACTCTCTTTAATAGAAATACATAATTCAGAACAAGAAATTGATTCAGCTAGCTGGTGTAAATAGGCGTATTCTTCCGCGTCTTTTTCGGAAGTGTTAGGATCCAATAAAGGTGAAGAAAGAAGTACATCAATCGTAAGTATGTCTGTATCATGAGAGACGATGTTATAACCTGCAAATACAGGTCGTTTTAAGTCTTTTACTTTTTGAATCATTTGATGGAATTTCGTAACACTTATATGGATTTGTGCGAATGGAAAGCATTTTTGGATTGGATTCTCGATGTTCTTTCTAATTTTATAATCGTATACATAGTAGTACTTTTCTTGCTGCTCAAGTGTTTGCAACTCTTTCGTTAATAAGTGGTATTTGTCTGTAAGTCCAGTTGTAAGTACATCGTGTTCTTCGCCAACTAATAATGTGAAAGGTCTTGGTGAGGAGATTGAAATGGTACGGACGTTTAGGTTAGTAAAAGTTTGATTAGATTGTAAAATGGTATGTAATTTTTCGGTAGGAAATTCACCGTCATAAATAGCAATAAAATAATGGTTCATCTTTTCACTCCTTAACTTTTTTCTAAACTCATATATTCTACTTTAAAGGTGTAAGTCCTGCATAAAAAAGAAAACACCTTGATTGTTATCAAGGTGTTGTAATAAGCTCAAAACTCTCCGAATCAGCCTCAAGTATAAAAGGACTAACTTCGCCAACGCTATAAAGTTGTAATTCGTGCATTGCGCGCGTACAAGCAGTGTAGAACAATCTACGAACGCTCTCATCGCTGTACACATCTTTAGAAGCATCGTAAATAATAACAGCATCAAATTCGATACCTTTCGCTAAGTAAGCGGGGATCACGACAATGCCTTGCTCATACTCGGCTGAGTTACTTTTCACAAGTTTAATATTCTCGATATGATTAAGTGCTTCGTAGGCAGCGGCGCTTTCAGCTGCGGATTTACAGATGATTGCGATCGTATTGTGCTGCTCTGTTTGTAGTTCAGCAACTTTTGCAGTAATATGTTCGTGCAGTTCGTTGTGATTAGCTACTTTCGTCACTGTAGGTTTCGCGCCGTCACGTTCAAATGCATGAATGTTGTTGCCTTCTGGTACGAGAGCACGTGTAAATTCAATGATCGGTTTTGTTGAGCGGTAGCTACGAGTTAAGTTAATACCGTTCGTTTCATCTGGTCCGTATAAGCTAGTAAGTGTATTGAAATTCACTGTTTCACTCGCATGGGCAAATATCGCTTGGTTAAAGTCCCCGAGTACCGTCATTCTTGCAGCAGGGAAGAGACGTTTTAAAAACTCGAACTGAAACGGCGAGTAATCCTGTGCTTCGTCTACGAGTACGTGTTTAATCGATCTGTTCGTTTGGAAGCCTTCAATTAATTCTTTTAAAAGTAAAAATGGAGTCGCATCCTCGTAATATAGCTTTCCTTTATCAAGCATATTTACTGTTAATGAGCAAATATCATCCCACTCTTTCGGTTTTTCTCCAGTAACCCATGATGCATCTGTGAAAAGCTGTTTATATATACCTGTAAAATTGATAAAGCGCAATGTTTGAACGCCTTTACGAAGAGGCTTCAATTTTTTACGGACAATCATACGTCCAAGTACTTTCGCCTCTTTCTCAAAATCGTTAAAGGAGTTGTCGTCAAACTCGCCTTTTTTCTGTAAATATTTATAAGCCTTTTGATATTCATCTTTACTAAGTAGTTCGATTTCTTCTTCTACCCAAGGCTTTTTCAGTTCTGCTTTTTCAAGTGCATCTATTTGCTTATTTAGCCAATCCGTTAACTTCTCAATTCGGCTATGGAAGCGGAGAGAGGAGTCAGTATTATAAAATTGCTCTGTGATTTCTTTAGCTGAGGCAATTAGTTTCCCTCTAAATTTCATTCCTCTAAATAGCATGCCTGAAGATTCAAGAGATTGCCTGTAAGCTCTAATCATCTCGAAAAATTGAGTAGATGCTTTAAATCGGATGCTAGCATTTCTCGTTTTATAGGTAGGGCTATTTGTTTCAGTTAGCATATATTCTAATTGCTCATAAGGGTCTTCAACGTCAAATGACTTGCTCAGTCTATGATTTAAATATTCTTGGAATGTCACTTGCTGCATATTTTCTTCACCGAGTTCAGGTAGTACGTTAGAAACGTAGCTATTGAACATAGAGTTAGGGGAGAAGAGAATAATTTGATCCGCTTTTAGCCATTCGCGATATTTATATAGTAAGTAGGCGATTCGCTGCAGGGCAGCTGACGTTTTACCACTACCAGCAGCTCCTTGCACGATAAGGAGTCGGCCTTCATCGTGACGAATAATTTCATTTTGTTCACGCTGAATTGTAGCGACGATACTTTGCATATGTTTGTTCGTACCTTTTCCGAGCGCTTGTTGCAAGATTTCATCGCCAATTGTAAGGCTCGTATCGAACATAGAATCAATCTCGCCATTTTGAATAATGTATTGTAATTTTTTCTCCACATTACCGTGGATTACGCCTCCTGGTGTACTGTACTCAGCTGGTCCTGGTGGATAATCGTAGTATACACTCGAAATAGGTGCGCGCCAGTCATATATAAGAAAGTTTTCTCCGCTAGCATCCGTAAGTGTAGCAACACCGATATAAATTTGATCCGCAGCAGATTCTCCTTCTTCTTTGAAATCAATTCGTCCAAAATAAGGTGCTTTATGCATGCGTCTTAATGCGGCAAGTCGATTAAAGGTATGCTTATGGGTAATTTGTGTGACAGCTAGTGACTGAGCTTGTTGTCTTAAGTTGATAACTGTTTCAAGATAATCATCAAAAGTATCCGTGTTCACTTTCACATCATCCCAAAAGTGTTTACGAATATTGATTACTTCTGCCCGGCGTCTGCCAGTTTCGTTTTCCAGTTTATCAATTTGCTCCGTAATTGTCTCGATTACGGTATCCAATCTTTTTTGCTCTAAATCAAGTTTTTTGTTCATACGGTAAGCACTCCTTTAAAAGTGAAAAATAGAGGTTGACTGAAGATGTGTTTTGGTGTACAATTAAAATACGGATAAATACGTTCCTTTCATTTTAGAAAACGTGTTTCTGTACTAATTTAACATAGTTTTTGAATTTAATCAATGATAATAAGATAAACCTTGGTTCTGCGTGGCGTGGATCAAGGTTTTTTTGTGTTTTTCTTTAAGGAAGAATCGCAATTTTATTGAGGAGAATGTAAGTAAAGCAAAGAAGAAAATCAGGAATAGGGGGATACTGATGCAAAAATATTTTGAGGAAGCACATCGTTTTTGTTCTCGTAATAGAAAGTACTTAGAAAAGGATGTTATATGTGGTTGTTTCTATTGTTTAGAAATTTTCCATCCAGAAAAAATTACAGAGTGGTGGGATGATGATAACACAGCAGTTTGTCCGCATTGCGGGATTGACTCTATTATAGGAGAAAATTCTGGATTTAAAATTACAGAAATGTTTTTAAGTGAAATGCATAAAAGATGGTTTTAGTTAAACGAATGAAAAAATAAACTTTCATTAACGAAGAGGATACATAAAAAGCTCGGGCCGAAGCCCAAGCTTTTTTTACTTCATTATTTCTTTTCTTCTTTTTTATCGTCAGCTTTTTTCTCTTCGAAAAGATCTTTTAAATCTTTATCGTCAACTTTTACGTCAGCTTTTTTGATTTCTTTCATCATAAGATCGTTCATGAATGCAGCATCTTGTGCTTTCTTCTGAACTAGATCTTTTTTGATGTCGCCTTTTACTTCATCAAATGGTTTTTGTTCTTTAATGTCTGTTACTTTAATGATGTGGTAACCGAATTGTGATTTCACAGGTTCGCTTACTTCATCTTTTTTCAGCTTGTAAGCAGCATCTTCGAATTCTTTAACCATTTTACCAGCAGTAAAGTAGCCAAGGTCTCCGCCTTTTTCTTTTGAACCAGTATCTTCAGAGTATTGTTTCGCTAACTCTTCGAAAGATTTACCTTGTCCAAGTTCTTCTTTTACCTTTTTCGCAGTAGCTTCATCTTTTACAAGAATGTGGCTTGCTTTAATTTCAGGCTTGTAGTTTTCTTTTAGTTCTTTATCAGTGATTGTTTTCTCGATAGCTTTTTCTTGAGCTAATTGAGCACGCACACCAGTTTTTATAGTTTCTTCTTTAATACCTTGTTGTTTTAATAGTGTATCGAATTGATCACCGTATTGTTTTTTCATTTCATCGAACTTTTTGTCTACATCTTTGTCTTCAACTTTGTAGTTTTTAATAAGTACTTTTTCCATAACCATGTTGTTTAGTACTTGTTTACCAGCTTGTGTCTTCATTTGATCGTAGAATTCTTCTTTTGTAATGTCACCAGCTTTAGATGTAACAATTTTGTCTGATGATGATGTTCCACATGCTGATAATGCGATTACACTTGTTGCGGCTAAGGCAAGCATAGCTTTCTTCATTCGATAAACACTCCTACTATTATGTATTTTTAATTTATCCTACACCAATGAATTTTGATTCATAAGAGCCCGATTAAGTCTCACTGATACTTTTGCTTTTTTATATTGGTAAAGCGCGCTTAACAGGGCTTACCGAGGCTGAGGATAAAGTTTTGATGAATGTTTTGTTCTATAGTATAAGCAATATGTACAAAATTTAATATATCATATTTCGAACCGTTTTCATATTGATAAAGAAAAATTAACCAGCACGTGTCAGATTTTGAAAGTGTGCCATATTGGGCGTATGCCGCATATACAGAATAGAGGAGGGGATGGGGATGAATTCTCAACTTATTTTATTACTTGTACTGTTTATTTTATTGGTTATTGTAGGTATAATTTGCTTATAGAGGAAAAAAGTGAGGAAGGGGCTTTCCTTCCTCACTTTCCATGAAATATAATTTCTATATAACTAGAAATTAATAAAATTGTTATACATACATTAATAACCCGAAAGACACCGGGCTGGCGGCTCGCAGCTATTTGTTTTCGTTCACACAGTGTATGTGTCATGAAATTCGTGTAAAATATAACAAGAAGTGCGAATGCGACAAAAACAACTGTTATAAGTGTCATGAGGCGAGACCTCCTTTTGGCTAAAATACATATACATATATTGTATCACACGATATTTTGTTCGTGTTACAAAATTCAGAAATAGAAGACTTTGTGTTAGAAAGTGAGGGAGAAAATGGACGTTGTTAGAAGATTAGAACAAGCTGAATACTATGTAGACCTACTATTTAAAATGATTGATGAAGAGAAGTGTCCATTTTATTCTTTGATCATAAAGAAAAAAGCTCGTAAAAAAGATATTGAACGTATACTAAATCTTTGTGAAAAACTGAACGAGCAATATGTAGTGGAGAAAGCAGAAGGGCTTCTTTTGTTCGATGCGCTGTTAGATCAATTTGAAAAAGCGCTTCCACATCAGCTCGAAGTACACGAAACTGCGGAAGCGCTAGCAAAACAAGGTTTATTTAAGCCGCTTATGAATGAATTCTTAAGCATGATTGCGAAAAAATAAATAGATTATTTCTTAACTAACTTTTGATCGGATTCTGTAAAGTTCTCTTCAATATCTTCTAATGATTTCTCAAAAATATCGATAAAGTCTTGTCCGTAAATATTACGCAGGATTGCAATCAGTTCGATATTTTCTGGGAACTTCCCATAAAAATTACGAAGTGCAAGAGCCCCATTAAACACTGAATTATTTTCAGGATCATACTCCTCCATTAAGCGAAGTAGTAATTCTTCCCCTTTGTCTGTAATTTCAATGTACGTATTTCGTTTATCATCTTCCTTTTTTGAGAATACAAGATAGCCACGTTCTTCTAGCTTTTTAGAGAAGTTAAACGCCGTTGATACGTGCATAACTCCAAACTTAGCAATCTCAGAAATAGAAGCCCCTTTTAAATGATAAGCGATTGTTAAAATATGATGTTCATTAATATTTAAATCGTAAGGTTTAATCCACTGCTGCCAATCTTTCTCTACACATTTCCATAACGCTTTCGATAATTGAGCAATGCGTTGGCTGAAAATCATCGCTTCTTTTACCGAGTAATCTTTTTCTCCACTTTTCATTTACTCACCCACTTTAACATTCTTTTTTCATTACTATCTATTATGCCAGTAAAATAAAAATTAATAAAGTCTTTTTGTGAGAATTGTGAAAATTTTTCGGAAAAATGACATTCTATACAAATCATGCATAACTATGGAAGCGTTTTATGAGTCGTGAATACATACGTTGTCCTTACATGTTAAGTGATAACATATATTGTAAATGCATAAAAACACGGCATATCTATATGACATGCCGTGTCAAGGTCAATTTATATAAAAAATATTTGTTATATGCAAAAAACTAAGCAGGAATTTGTTTACGCTTTTTCTGGAACAGCTTCTTGTAGTTTCTCAATTGACTTTTGGATGTCCAAAATTTCTTTCTCAATATGGCGCTTGTTTTGAGAAATATCTTGCTTCCAGTTAGAAAGTGTATCGTGCATATCGTCTTTTAATTCTTGGAACACTTCTTTACCTTCTGAAGCAGTTTCAACGATTTGACGTTTTAATAATTTCGTATCAGCTGTAATATCAGCTAAAGTCTTTTTAATATCATTTCCTTTTTCTTTTAACTTGCCGCGCATGTCTTTACCAGAAGAAGGAGTTGAGAAAAGAACAGCTAGTCCAGCAACTGCTCCGCCGCAAATAACACCTGTAATAAAGGATTTAGCTTTTGACATAAAAGGAGACCTCCTTATTTTTTGTTCGTATTCATGATGGGAAAATATGCATATCTTTCTTATATGTGCTATGCACAAACAATCATCCCTGAGCATTTTAAGTAAAGAAACAAGCCATGCGGAATTTGATGACTTCAGGGAAGTGGCTTGTTATGTATTACGCCTTCTTATAGTGTCATTATTTCACACTATTTGCAATTGTACTTGCGATGTTTTGTAAATTTTCCATAGTGTATTCATTTTGGTGTGATTTCCAAACAGCACCGAAACCATCTTTTTCACCGTAGCGTGGAATTAAATGAAGGTGGAAGTGGAACACAGTTTGTCCAGCTTTTTCACCGTTATTGTTAAGTAGGTTAAAGCCAACTGGATTAAACTCTGCTTTAATCGCATTTGCGATTTTTGGAACGACAGAAAAAATGTGTGATGCGATTTCTGGCGTTAACGCAAAAATGTCTTGTTTGTGAACTTTCGGAATAACAAGAGTATGTCCTTTTGTTACTTGACTAATATCTAAAAATGCAAGCACATGTTCATCTTCGTATACTTTTGAGCAAGGGATTTGCCCGTCAATGATTTTACAAAAAATACAATTGTCTGCTGTATGATTCATTGATCTCATCCTTTCAAATATCCTTAGCCGTATTTTACCATAATTACATAAGAGAACAAACACGAAAAACAGGAAGCTGACTCAGCTTCCTGTTTTCTGAAGAGGGATTGAAAAAGCATTATCGTAATTTACGTTTCGCAGACACCTCATTTATTTAAGAAATGCACGGTAAATCGGCTAAAGTTTCTGCCGCAGACACCCCATTTTCAAGTGAAATGAATTGCAATCTTTTTTAAAATGAAATTGTTTATTTTTTAAAACAGTATATGCTCTTTCAGAGACACCCCGTTTCGAAAATGAAACAAATGATCTGGTTATGTGTAAATTTCATTGTCCAACTTGGACACCCCATTTCATGATGACTTCACTATGTTGTTGTACTCATCAATTGGTGGTTGCTTTTTCAATGTGTTCCTTCTTCAATAATTATGATGTCCGCTTTCGGGAAATTATATGCTAATAAATTTAAAAATTTTTTTTGAGTACATGGATACTATGTAGTACAGCATAATTTTTGGTAAGATGAATATAGAATGAATACTAATGAAGAAAGTGGTGTCGTATGAGCGAGTTATTGCGTGTAGAAAATGTTACAGGAGGATATACGAAACGACCTGTATTAAAAGACGTTTCGTTCTCTGTTAATAAAGGCGAACTTGTCGGCTTAATCGGTTTAAATGGAGCTGGTAAAAGTACGACGATTAAACATATTATCGGTTTAATGGAACCGAAAAAAGGAACTGTCACAATTAATGGGAAAACAATTCGTGATGATATGACAGCGTACCGTTCTAGCTTTTCATTTATTCCGGAAACGCCGGTATTATATGATGAATTAACGTTAGAAGAGCATTTGAAATTAACAGCTATGGCGTACGGCGTGGATGAAAAACAATATGAAGAACGTGTAGGACAACTACTACAAGAGTTTCGTATGAAAAATCGTTTAAAATGGTTTCCATCTCATTTCTCAAAAGGGATGAAACAAAAAGTAATGATTATGAGCGCATTTTTAGTGGAGCCATCTCTTTATATAGTAGATGAACCTTTCGTTGGATTAGATCCGTTAGCGATTCAATCCCTTCTTCAAATGATGGACCAAATGAAAAAGAGTGGTGCCGGTATTTTAATGAGCACACATATTTTAGCGACGGCAGAGCGTTATTGTGATTCGTTCATTATTTTGCATCAAGGTGAAGTAAGAGCGAAGGGAACGCTATCTGAACTGCAATCACAGTTTAATATGCCAGGTGCAACGTTAGATGATATTTACATCGCGCTAACAAAGGAAGAAGATTATGAATAGCACAGCGTTATGGAAAGAACGATTTCGTCACTTTCTAAAAGAAGTTCGTACATATAGTAAATACGTATTTAATGATCATTTGAAATTTATTTTCGTGTTCATCATCGGTGCGGGAGCGTATTATTACCAGCAATGGTTACAAACGTTAACAACTTCGTTTCCAACTGCGCTCGTAATGGCAGTATTAATTGGACTCGTGTTAACGGCTGGATCCATTCAAACGTTATTAAAAGAAGCGGATCTCGTTTACTTGCTGCCAGTTGAACAAAAATTAAAACCATACTTTACAAAGGCGTTTCTTTTTACGTTTATGATTCAGTTGTACATAATCGCAATTGTAGCGGCAGCGCTTGCTCCGTTATACTTCCAACAAATGAAGCAAACAGGAGCTGGCTACATATGGATCGTACTCGCATTTGTCATTGTAAAAGCGTGGAATTTATTTGTAGCGTGGGAAAAGTCATTTTTAACAGATCAAAA
The DNA here is from genome assembly GCF_008368855.1 of Bacillus sp. TE8-1. Classification (NCBI taxonomy): domain Bacteria; kingdom Bacillati; phylum Bacillota; class Bacilli; order Caryophanales; family Bacillaceae; genus Bacillus; species Bacillus sp. TE8-1. The sequence goes on from NZ_QPET01000012.1 coordinate 47,407, forward strand.
TATACAAAGGGCTGATTGGTTCATTCGTTTTATCCTAAACGGTTTATTTGTATATTTCCTTGTAGAACGTACTTCAGTTCTTTTCATTGGTGGAATCGTCCTTCTCATGGTGTTATACCTTGCTATCATGCATCAAATGGTAAAGGGAAAGCCACTAAACTGGGAGTATTTAATTTCTGAAGAAGGTAAGAAGATGATGCTGCTGTACCGCATCGCGAACATGTTCGTTGATGTACCAGCATTAAAAGAAAGAGTAGCACGCAGAAAATGGCTCGATTTCATTCTTTCGATGATTGGTGAAAAGCGTACATATTTATACTTATATACGAGAACGTTTTTAAGATCAGGTAACTATTTTGGATTATATGTGCGTTTGCTCGCTCTTGGAGGAGTTATTTTGTACTTCATTCCGTTTTTATATGGACGATTTATCGTAAGCCTTATTTTCCTATACTTAATCGGTTATCAGCTCTTAACTTTATGGAAACATCACCGCATGAAGATTTGGCTTGATTTGTATCCGGTAGGGGGAGAAGAGAAGAAGAAAGATTTTCTTACTTTATTAAACGCGATTCTAATCATCGGGAGCGTAATCTTTACAGTTATATTTGCACTAGCAACGAAAGATTTCATGATGACAGGAATTTTACTTATCGTAAGCATATTATTTAGTATCGGTTTCGTTTACCAATACGGGGCGAAGCGCATTGAGCGTTTAAATTGAAAGGAATGAACCTATGATTACATACGAAGAGAAGGTTATAAAAGAATTAGAGCAGTGGAAAGCTACATTCATGAAAGATTCTTCTATGATGACACGGTTCTCCAAAAAAGTGCAGACGAAGGTGCAACAGCTCATTCCGGCGAAAGTACAAAAGGTACTAACAGAGACGATTCGTATGATGGTGCAAACGATTAGCGCCGGGTCAAACTTTATAAAGCCGAAACTAAAAGAGACGACATGGTCACTGCAAAGACGTGACGATGAAGTTCGTAAAAAAATGGATGAGTACAAAAAAATAGCAGCGGCAGAAGGAGCAGGGACTGGAGCTGGTGGTATTCTCCTCGGTCTTGCTGACTTTCCGCTTTTACTTACAATTAAAATTAAATTTTTATTCGATGCAGCGACATTGTACGGATTTGATACGAGTAAACAAGAAGAGCGTCTTTTTATCCTTCACGTTTTCCAACTTGCCTTTTCAAGTGACGATCACCGAAAAGAAATATGGAAAGCAATCGAAACGTGGGATACAGAAAAAGAAAATCATATGGACTGGGAAAAGTTCCAAACAGAGTACCGAGACTATATTGATTTAGCGAAAATGCTTCAGCTCGTACCAGTAATCGGTGCCCCAGTCGGCGCATATGCGAACTATCAATTACTGCAAAGGCTTGGAGAAGTGGCGATGAATTGTTATCGTATGCGATTGCTGAATAGAGATTAAAAACAAGGCGTCCTACATATGTAATGTAGGACGCCTTTTCTTAGAAGCTAAGTCCGATATAGCTAATTCCAGCTATAATCAATACGATAAAAAGTACAATGATTAATGAAAATCCGCTCTTACCAGCTTGTCCCGCTTCACCGCCGCCATTACCACCACTACCGCCATTACCACCAAGTCCCATATGATATCCTCCTTATTCTTATATGTTGCTTTTACTTTATAACTTTCTGTATTTTCCAATAAATACCTTCTGTAGTGCTAACTAAATTGAAAATCATTTCGTTTTGTTTTATAATTTACTTACCGAACGGTAAGTAAAAATAAGTGAGGTACAGTATGACGAAGAATTTACAAACATCGCAGAACATTGTAGAGGCATCATTTAAACTTATGGCAGAACACGGCATTGAGAAGATGAGTCTTTCCATGATTGCGAAAGAGGTAGGTATTTCAAAACCGGCTATTTACTATCATTTTTCTTCTAAAGAAGCGTTAGTTGATTTTTTATTTGAAGAGATTTTTTCTGATTATCATTTTACAAAATACTTTAATGAAGAGCGGTATACGAAAGAAAACTTTGCAGAAAAGCTAATCGCAGATGGTTTACATATGCTCTCTGAGTATGAAGGGCAAGAAGGAATACTACGCGTTATCAATGAATTTATCGTAACTGCATCGCGAAATGAAAAGTATCAGAAACGTTTATTTGAAATACAAGAGGATTTTTTGCATGGTTTCCATGATTTATTGAAGAAAGGCGCGAGACTGGGCGTTGTGTCACAACATGAAACGGAAGAAAATGCTCATACGCTAGCGCTCGTGATCGATAATATGAGCAACTATATGCTCATGGGATTCCAGTTAAAGTATAAAGAAATTTGGATTCGAAATGTGAAAAACGTAATGAAGGAGGAGTAAAAATGAAAATGCAAAAAAACTGGTGGCTCGGTTTTCTTGGATTTATTGGGGTTTATAAAATACCAGGTATGATTGAAGCTTTTCAAGCGGATGGAAATTGGATGAAGTTAATCGGTTTCATTTGGCTACTTTGGTTCGGATATTTTATTCCTGAGAAGAAAGAAGATTAAATTCCAATTTTCTGTAAAGTTACGTAAAATATAGATTGAGAGTATTCATATATTAGATTACTAGATTTGGAGTGGTTACATGGATCCATTGAAAAATGAAATTCACCCTGACATGGTCAAGGTGTGGAAAGCGCGTTCTTTAATTGAGCTAGGAATCAGTATTATAGTCATTTTTGCATATCTTTTCTTTATGATTAAGTTTAATTGGTGGGCTTGGATTTTCTATGTGCTCATCGGATTAACAATCGTATATACACCGTTTGATTACTTTACGTTTCCGAAACTACGTCAACGTTATTACAGCTACCAACTAAATGAAGAAGAACTTGAAATTCAGCATGGCCTTTTCGTTGTTAAGCGCGTATTAGTGCCGATGATTCGTGTACAGCACGTAACGATTGAACAAGGGCCAATTATGAGAAAATACGGATTAGCAGAATTACACATTTCAACAGCAGCAACTTCTCATAGCATCCCAGGTTTAACGATGTATGAAGCTGAAATGTTGAAAACGAAAATCGCAGAATTAGCGAAAGTGAGTGATGAGGATGTATAAAAGGCAGCATCCAATCACGATGTTATTAGAGTTAAAAATAACAGACTTTATACCACTCATTATTTTCATGTTTAGCTTAAACGGAAAGTTCCCGTTTTGGTATTTAATTCCCGCTGCATTCGGTTTACTCACCGTCTTTTCAGCGTTTGAAAAATGGTATTACACAACATACTGGGTTGAAAATAACGTATTACATGTGAAACAAGGTCTCTTTGTGAAAAAGGAGAGCTACTTAAATAAAGAACGTGTTCAAACGATTAATACAAGTTCTAACGTACTATATCAAATGCTCGGTTTGAAAAAAATTCAGATTGAAACAGCTGGCGGAGGCGATGAAGCAGAAGTTAGCTTAGCTGGAATTACGGTAGAAGAAGCGACAGAGCTTATCGCAATGTTAAATGAGTCGGCTTCAGAATTGAAAGTAGAAAAAACATTAGAAGAAGTAGAAGTAAAAGAAATTATTACAGAGGAAAAACAAGCGAGAGAATACAAATTAACGTGGAAAGAGATTTTAATAGCCTCTGTTACATCTGGTCAATTTGGATTATTATTCTCATTAATCTTTTTTGTGTATCACCAAGTAGATGAGTACATTCCGAAATGGATAGAGAATAGCATAAAGTCGTATGTAATGGAACATGATATATATGGCTGGATTTTGATGATAGCTATTTTGCTCGTCCTTTCGTGGATTATATCGACAATTGGTTATGCGCTAAAACATGGAGATTTCACAGTGAATCGAAGAAATGACGAAGTCCGTATTTCGCAAGGATTACTGGAGAAAAAAGAACTCGTACTAAAATTGCACCGTATTCAAGGGATTACGATAAAAGAAGGTATTTTACGCCAACCGTTCGGTTATTGTGCTGTGCAAGTAGAAGTCATTCAAAGTAAGGGAGCGGGTGACGAAAAAGAAAAAGTTACACTGCATCCTATCATTCGAAAAGATCGAGTGCAACAGTTACTCGCGCATTTACAATTACCATACGAACTGAATGCAAATATTACTTCGTTACCAAAAGCAGCATTGCGCCGCTATCTCATTGATAGTTTCATCTTTTTCGCTATGCTCGCAATCCCGCTTACTGGAATAGGCATATACTTTGAAAAGTATTACATCATGTGGGCATTACTACCGCTCGCAATCTTTATCTTTACACTTGGATACGCAACATTTAAAACAAATGGTTACAGTGTTAACGGAGAACAAATTACACTTGTCTATCGTAGCGTCGGAAAATATACAGGACTTATTAGAAGAAGACACGTCCAATCAATGGAGAAGACACAATCATATTTCCAGCGCCGTGCGGATTTATGTACGTATAAGTTTTCGAGTGCATCATCTAGTTACAAAATAGAGCATACGAGAGTAGAAGATGCGGAGAGAATGCAGGATTGGTATAAGAAGAAGTTAAGTGAGAATTAAGTGGAACGGCTCGCCTTTCGCGGAAGACGGGCTATTTTTTTATGCGAAAATAATGAATAATATATGTAAAGAAACAAGCGAGGTGAATGAGAGTGAGCAAATTTTTAATACCGTATTCATTTTCTATATTAAGTTTCTTTATTTCAGCAACAGCACTTGATTTATATGATAGGATGGGAAACAATAGTGAGCTGGTTTCGCCGAACATAATTGGAAAGATAATTCAATCTACTGCGCAAATGGGAGTCCTTACATTGTATTTCGGAGTACCTATTATTTTAGGTGGCTGTCTACTTGGTGAGCTATTGTTTAGAGGTATCATTTTACGATTTAAACTCAGCTATATTATATCTTTATTATTATATCTACTTTTAGCTTTTAGTATTGTTTCTGTAACGGTTGGAATTCCAACTACATATGAGGATTCTAATACTACTTTCATGGTAATAACTATGATTTGCGCTGTTACATTCTTTATGGGCCGGAATATATGGGAGAAAAAAGAAATGAATAATGGAGTAACAGAATGAAATATACATGTCCGTGCTGCGGGTATAGAACAATAGAAGAAGAACCACCAGGTACATATGAAATTTGTAATATATGTTACTGGGAAGATGATGAGGTACAGTTTAACGATCCTGACTTTGAAGGCGGTGCAAATGAAGTCTCGTTAAGACAAGCACAGAAAAATTTTATTGCATTTGGTGCTTGCGAAGAATGTTTTATTGGATTAGTTAGAAAACCGACTAGTGAAGATGTGAAGGATGCTAGTTGGCAGCGAATTTGTTAAGTAAAATGTTATTACTCAATTCAATGGGAGTAATAACATTTTTTATTTAGTGCTGAAAGAATTACTGCCATCTTAAAGTAATAGGAAGGACTAAATCGGTAAATTTTATTAATGGATATATTAGGAATGAATATGAAAGTATAGATGTATAGTCAATGTTGTGTATTTGATGTTATCATATTGAATGATATGGAAATTTTTAATAGAATAAGTAACTAAAAATTCAAAGGTAATGAAGCTTTTGTTGTATAAAGAAAATACTTAGTAGTAATCAACAATATTAAAAATAAGATTCGTATTTATATAAATTTAGTAGAAATGGGGTTTTAAAAAGGAATGAGTATAAGCATAACGCGGCAAAAGATTTTGGCGGCCGCTTCTCAAATTGTGCAATGTAAAGGGGTTGCTAAATTAACCTTAGAAGCAGTGGCAAAAGAGGCGGGTGTAAGTAAAGGTGGATTATTGTATCACTTTTCAAATAAAGAAGCTTTAATAGAAGGTATGATAGTCAGAGGGGTAGAGGATTATGAGGGAGCCATTTACAATAAAGTAGCGGAAGACGCAGAGAAGAAAGGGAGATGGGTTCGCTCTTTTGTAGAGGAAAGATTAAATAATGAGAGAAGAACAGAAGAGTTATCTAGTAGTATGATGGCAGCATTCATGTTAAAACCTGAATTACTTGAGCCATTACAACAATCATTTCAGCAACTGCAAAAGAATATAGAAAACGATGAGATAGATGCAGTTTGTGCAACAATTATTAGATTAGCAGCAGATGGATTATGGTATTCGGAATATTTAGGGGTTGGAAGACTAAGCCCTGAGTTAAGAGAAAAAGTGATTCAAGCTCTTATTAGGAATTCATATAAATAGAATATACGAACTATATAATGTAAAAATAATTCACCGTTGCTTCTTTAATGTAGTGGTGAATTATTTTTTTTATTAGAAAAATAGAACAATTTTATAGAGTATTGAATTATAACCGTCCAGACGGTATAGTAATATTTGGTTTAAGAGGAAAATGAAACAAAAAAAGAATAAAAGATATTTTTAGCACACTATTCGAAAGGATAGGCCGCAAAGCTTAGAGTCTACGGTAATACATATTGGTTACTAAGATCGTCTGGTTGCACATTTTTGATGCAACCGGACGGTCTTTTTTGTTATATAAATATAAAAAATAGGAGGGAACTATGCAAATGAAAAGTACTAAAAGACATATTTCAATGGTTTCATTAGTTTTTCTAGTATTATTTTCAGTGCTGAATGTGTGGGCTCCAGTTATTCAAGCTGCTGTGATGAAAAGTCCAGTGGACGAAATTAATATTTCCCGTACTGATGGCACGACATCTGAACCGTATCAAGCCTCAGATGGTATGAAAGTAGAAGTGAAGTGGTCAGCTAAAGAAAAAATAAAAAGTGGAGATCAATTCACAATTGATATGCCAAAAGAGTTTCGAAAAGACCTTATGAATATGAGTTTTCCTTTAAAAGATACTGAAGGAAAAATAGTTGGTACATGTGAGATGAAAAAGGGTCTATTAACGTGTACTATGGGGGATTACGTAGAAGGAAAGAATAACATTAAAGGTTCTTTATTCGTAGAATTCTACTTTGGTCTAGAAGCATATGATGGTGTTAAAGAAATTCCATTAGAATTTAACGTTGATGGTCAAATCGTCAATAAAGAAGTAAATGTAAGTAATACGACAGAGAGACCGAAGCCACAGCCCAATACAGATAATCTATTGAAATGGGGTTCTTATAATCAAGAAGATCCTTCGATTGCTGATTGGCTTGTATATGTAAATGCAACTGGAACAGAAATGCAAGATCTTAAATTAACAGATACATTAGGACCTGGGCATGAGTTAATTACAGACAGCGTAGTATTAGAAGAGGCTGTATTTGAAGATGGTTATGCACCAACAAATATTAAGCCAGCAGATTTATCTAACATTAAAATTAATGCAACAAAGGCTGGATTTACAATTGAGTTTCCAGACAGTTCAAAAGGTTATATTTTAAGATATAAAACAAAGATTACTAATCCTTCTGCAAAGCCTCATAAAAATACTGTGAAATTAGAAGGTAAAAATATTAAAACTGAAGAAAAAGTAGGACAAGTATTCGTAAGTGGTGGAGGGGGAACCGGTTCAGGTGACGATAATCCACCTAGTATTGAAAAAAATATAGTTGATGAGAATGGCAAGCTTGTAGAGAATGAGCAGCTAACACAAATGGATCAAGTGATTCAATACCAAGTTGGTACACATATACCAAACGATCCTCCTAAATACACATCAATGGTAATTCGTGATGATTTAGAAGATGTTTTAGAAGTATTAGAGGCAAAAGTATATGATCAAAATGGCCAAGATATTACTTCTAAAGGGACGTTAAAGATAGATAAGCAAAGAAGTGAAGTAACATTTACGTTTGGTGAGAATTTTGACTATAAGTCATATGAAGACCAGATAATTAATCTTAGTATCAAGGCGAAAATTAAAAATAATGCAGACTTATCTTCTTACGTAGATAAGAAGATTCCTAATAAAGCGGAATTACATTTTGATGATAAAACATTAACATCAAAAGAAGTAACTATTACGCCGCCTGAAGCTCCAAAAGACGGTACAGTATCGATTCATAAAATAGATTCTGAGAATCTGAACAAAGGGTTAAAAGGTGCCGAATTTGAAGTTCGAAATAGTGCAAATGAAGTTGTTGCAAAACTGAAAACGGACGAAAAAGGTTTTTCAGTACCTCAACCTTTAGCTCCTGGGACGTATAAAGTTTATGAAACAGTAGCACCAGAAGGATATCAAAAATTAACAAGCCCAGTAGAGGTTACACTTCAAGCTGGAGAAACAAAAACAATTGAAATTAAAAATACTATGCAAAAGGGTCAAATTGAAGTAAAGAAAATTGATTCGGAAAATGGTGAAAAACCATTAGCAAATGCAGAGTTTGATATAGTAAAAGACGGTGTAGTAGTCGAACATATTGTTACAGATAAAGATGGTAAGGCAATCTCTAAACCGTTAGCACCAGGGAAATATATTTTAAAAGAAACGAAAGCGCCTGAAGGCTACCAATTAAAAGAAGCAGAGTTCGAAGTAAATGTAACAGGGGACGGCATATTCCCAATACAAGTGGAAAATGCAATGGTAGACAAAGGTAATATAGAAATTACAAAAGTGGACAAAGAAAACGGAGCAGTATTAGCGGGTGTCGAATTTGAAGTCCAAGATGAGAAAGATGAAGTAGTAAGAAAAGTAGTAACAGATAAAGATGGAAAAGCAAACGTTTCAGATCTATCAGTAGGAAAGTACAAATTAGTAGAGACGAAAAGCTTACCAGGTTATAAAAAGCTAACAGAACCAGTACCATTTGAAATAAAAAAAGGTATGACAAAAGCTTTAGCAATAAAAGTAGAAAATGAGCAGTTAGACAAAGGCTCAGTAGAAATTATAAAAATAGATAAAGATAGCCAAAAAGTACTAGAAGGCGTAGTCTTCGAAGTGCAAGATGAGCAAGGCAAAGTAGTAACAGAAGTAAAAACAGATAAAGATGGTAAAGCAAAAATCTCTGATTTATCAGTAGGGAAGTACAAATTAGTAGAGACGAAAAGTTTACCAGGCTACAAAAAGCTAACAGATTCAGTATCATTCGAAATTACAAAAGGTATGACAACAGTCCTATCGTTGAAAGTAGAAAATGAACAGTTAGATAAAGGTTCAGTAGAAATTACAAAAATAGATAAAGACAGCAAAAAAGCATTAAAAGGCGTAGTCTTTGAAGTGCAAGATGAAGCTGGAACAGTAGTAAAGGAAGTAAAAACAGATAAAGATGGTAAAGCAAAAATCTCAGATCTATCAGTAGGAAAGTACAAATTAGTAGAGAAAGAAAGTTTACCAGGTTATAAGAAATTAACAGAGCCAGTATCGTTTGAAATTACAAAAGGTATGACCGAGATCTTATCATTAAAAATAGAAAATGAAATGGTAGATACGGGAAATATAGAGATAACAAAGATAGATAAAGATAATAAAGCACCGTTAGCGGGAGTAACATTCATCGTACAAGATGAAAAGGGTAAGGAAGTTAAGAAAGTAACGACAGATAAAGAAGGAAAAGCAAATGTTTCAGATTTACCTGTAGGAAAGTATGAATTAGTAGAGGTAGAAAGTTTACCTGGTTATAAAAAGTTAGAAAAACCAGTATCATTTGAAATTAAAAAAGGCATGACCGAGGTCCTATCATTGAAAGTAGAAAATGAAATGGTGGATACAGGGAATATAGAGATAACAAAAATAGATAAAGATAGTAAAGCTCCATTAGAAAATGTTGTATTTGAAGTACGTGATTCAAAAGGAAAAGTAGTTGCGAAAGTAAAAACGGATAAAGAAGGAAAAGCAAACGTTTCAGATTTATCTATTGGAAAGTATGAGTTGGTAGAAGTAGAAACACCGGCAGGATACAAACCACTAGAAAAGCCAATTTCATTCGAAATTGAAAAGGGTAGAGTAACAGCATTACAATTGACTGTAGAAAATGAATTAGTGGATACAGGAAATGTAGAAATTACAAAAGTAGATAAAGAAAATAAAGATGCTTTAGCTGATGCAGTCTTTGAAATTCAAGATGAAGCAGGACAAGTAGTCGCTAAAATAACGACAGATAAAAAAGGACAAGCACAAGTTACTAATTTATCAGTCGGCACATACAAGGTAGTAGAAGTAAAAGCACCAAAAGGATATAAACAATTAGTAGATCCGATTACTTTCCAAATTGAAAAAGGTATGACAAAATCTCTTGCTTTAACAGTAGAAAACGAAATGTTAGACAAGGGAAATGTGGAAGTAACAAAAGTAGATAAAGATAGTCAAAAAGTATTAGAAGGCGTAGTCTTCGAAGTTCAAGATGAGCAAGGCAAAGTAGTAACAGAAGTAACGACAGATAAAGATGGAAAAGCAAACGTTTCAGATCTATCAGTAGGAAAATACAAATTAGTAGAGACGAAGAGTTTACCAGGTTACAAAAAATTAACGGAACCAGTATCATTCGAAATCAAAAAAGGTATGACGAAAGTTTTATCATTGAAAGTAGAGAACGAACTGTTAGATAAAGGTTCAGTAGAAATTACAAAAGTAGACAAAGAAAGTGGCGCAGTATTAGCGGGCGTAACATTCGAAGTGCAAGATGAAAAAGGCAAAGTAGTAACAAAAGTAACGACAGATAAAGAAGGAAAAGCAACAATTTCAGATTTACCAGTAGGAAAATATAAGCTAGTAGAGGTAGAAAGCTTACCAGGATATAAAAAACTAGCGAAACCAGTATCATTCGAAATCAAAAAAGGTATGACAGAAGTTTTATCACTAAAAGTAGAGAATGAGCTAGTAGATAAAGGTTCAGTAGAAATTACAAAAGTAGATAAAGATGGTCAAAAAGCATTAGAAGGCGTAGTCTTTGAAATCCAAGATGAAGCGGGAAAAGTAGTAACAGAAGTAAAAACAGATAAAAATGGTAAAGCAAAAATCTCAGACTTATCTGTAGGAAAGTACAAATTAGTAGAGAAAGAAAGCTTACCAGGCTACAAAAAGCTAACAGAGCCAGTATCATTCGAAATTAAAAAGGGTATGACAGAAGTCTTATCATTAAAAGTAGAGAATGAACAGTTAGACAAAGGTTCAGTAGAAATTACAAAAGTAGATAAAGATAGTCAAAAAGTATTAGAAGGCGTAGTCTTCGAAGTACAAGACGACAAAGGCAAAGTAGTAACAGAAGTAAAAACAGATAAAAATGGTAAAGCAAAAATCTCAGACTTATCTGTAGGAAAGTACAAATTAGTAGAGACGAAGAGCTTACCAGGTTACAAAAAGTTAACGGAACCAGTATCATTCGAAATTAAAAAAGGTATGACAAAAGTCTTATCATTGAAAGTAGAGAACGAACAGTTAGATAAAGGTTCAGTAGAAATTACAAAAGTGGACAAAGAAAGTGGCGCAGTATTAGCGGGCGTAACATTCGAAGTGCAAGATGAAAAAGGCAAAGTAGTAACAAAAGTAACGACAGATAAAGAAGGACAAGCAACAATTTCAGATTTACCAGTAGGAAAATATAAGCTAGTAGAGGTAGAAAGCTTACCAGGATATAAAAAACTAGCGAAACCAGTATCATTCGAAATCAAAAAAGGTATGACAGAAGTTTTATCACTAAAAGTAGAGAATGAGCTAGTAGATAAAGGTTCAGTAGAAATTACAAAAGTAGATAAAGATAGTCAAAAAGCATTAGAAGGCGTAGTCTTTGAAATCCAAGATGCAGCAGGCAAAGTAGTAACAAAAGTAACAACAGATAAAGAAGGAAAAGCGAAAATTTCAGATCTATCTGTAGGAAATTACAAACTAGTAGAAGTAGAAAGCTTACCAGGCTACAAAAAGCTAGCAGAGCCAGTATCATTCGAAATTAAAAAGGGTATGACAGAAGTCTTATCATTAAAAGTAGAGAATGAACAGTTAGACAAAGGTTCAGTAGAAATCACAAAAGTAGATAAAGATAGTCAAAAAGTATTAGAAGGCGTAGTCTTCGAAGTACAAGACGACAAAGGAAAAGTAGTAACAGAAGTAAAAACAGATAAAAATGGTAAAGCAAAAATCTCAGATCTATCAGTAGGAAAGTACAAATTAGTAGAGAAAGAAAGTTTACCAGGTTACAAACAATTAACAGAACCAGTATCGTTTGAAATTACAAAAGGTATGACAGAAGTTCTATCATTAAAAATAGAAAATGAAATGGTAGATACGGGAAATGTAGAAATTACAAAAATAGATAAAGATAATAAGGCACCGTTAGCAGGTGTAGTCTTTGAAGTACAAGACGACAAAGGCAAGGTAGTAACGAAAGTAACGACAGATAAAGCTGGAAAAGCAACAGTTTCAGATTTATCAGTAGGAAAGTACAAGCTAGTAGAAGTAGAGAGTTTACCAGGCTACAAAAAATTAGAAAAGCCTGTACCATTTGAAATTACAAAAGGTATGACAAAATCTTTAGCGTTCACTGTAGAAAATGAAATGGTAGATACGGGGAATGTAGAAATCACAAAAATAGATAAAGACAGTAAAGCACCATTAGAAAATGTTGTATTTGAAGTACGTGACTCAAAAGGCAAAGTAGTTGCGAAAGTAACGACGGATAAAGAAGGAAAAGCAAACGTTTCAGATCTATCAGTAGGAAAATACAAATTAGTAGAGACGAAGAGCTTACCAGGTTACAAAAAGTTAACGGAACCAGTATCATTCGAAATTACAAAAGGTATGACAAAAGTCTTATCATTGAAAGTAGAGAACGAACAGTTAGACAAAGGTTCAGTGGAGATTACAAAAATGGCCGCTGAAAGCAAGGAAGTCTTATCAGGAGCTGTGTTTGAAGTTCATGATGAAAAGGGAAAAGTAGTAGTGAAAGTAACAACAGATAAAGATGGAAAGGCAAAAATCACAGATCTATCTGTAGGTAACTACACACTAGTAGAAGTAGAAGCACCAAAAGGATATGAAAAATTAACTAATCCAATTCCATTTGAAATTACAAATGGAATGATAAATGCAGTTCAATTAGAAGTATTAAACAAATTGAATCATTTAGCACCACCAGGTCCAGAAACACCGGATCCGGAGAAGCCTGGAACACCAGATCCAGAAAAACCTGGAACACCGAATCCAGAAAAACCTGGAACACCAAATCCAGAAAAACCTGGAACACCGGATCCGGAGAAGCCTGGAACACCAGATCCAGAAAAACCTGGAACACAGAAAAACCTGGAACACCGAATCCAGAAAAACCCGGAAAACCCAAACCCAAAAAAACCTGGAACACCGAATCCAGAAAAACCTGGAACACCGAATCCAGAAAAACCTGGAACACCGAATCCAGAAAAACCTGGAACACCAGATCCAGAAAAGCCAGGGACACCGAATCCAGAGAAACCTGAAAAAGAATTACCGAAGACAGGGCAGAAAATGCCTGTGGAACCATATATGGGAGCACTTCTTGTAATGATGAGTTTTGGGTTACTCGTATTAGGTAGAAAACAGCAGAGATAATAAAGGTGAAAAGGTATCCTCAAAGTATTTGAGGATACCTTTTTTAGCATAAAAAAAAGCATCTAGCAAAAGTACTAGATGCAAATAAAAACACAAGGGAAGACAAAATTCTTCCCTTTTCCCGTATGTAATTATATCAAAAAATTTATAAAAAACTAGCTATATTTAAAATATAATTTTTAAAAAAGTTATATACATAAATAATTGCAATACGCGCAGTTTTATCTTTCTGAAAAATCCATTTCTTTAATTTCGAATATTAAGACTAATGTTGATAAATCTTCAGATAATTAGAAAAAATAACCAAAAGGATATATAATATTGCTTAATAAATAATTTTAATGAATTACATATATTTCATTTGGTGTATTAATTGAATATCATAATTTAAAATTTTATTAAGCAAGAATCTCGGTTACTTATTGCATTTCTAACATAGGGTGAGATAGAAAAATACAATAGTGTGGAGGTTTTTATAATGACGTTTGTTCTTAGTAAAATGAATGGGTTTAGCATAGAAGAAAAGGTACATGAATTTGAATCTAAAGGATTCCTTGAAATCTCAAATGAAATCTTTTTACAAGAGGAAGAGAATCATCGTTTATTAACACAAGCACAGTTAGATTATTATAATTTGGAAGATGATGCGTACGGTGAATGCCGTGCTAGATCTTATTCAAGGTATATAAAGTATGTTGATTCACCAGATTATATTTTAGATAATAGTAATGATTACTTCCAATCTAAAGAATATAACTATGACGATGGCGGGAAAGTTAGACAGTTCAATAGCATAAATGATAGCTTTTTATGTAATCCTTTAATTCAAAATATCGTGCGTTTTGATACTGAATTTGCATTTAAAACAAATATAATAGATACAAGTAAAGACTTAATTATAGGTTTACATCAAGTAAGATATAAAGCTACTAAAGAAAGACCATCTTTTAGTTCACCTATTTGGTTGCATAAAGATGATGAACCAGTAGTATTTTTACACCTTATGAATTTAAGTAATACAGCTATTGGTGGAGATAATTTAATAGCTAATTCTCCTCGGGAAATTAATCAGTTTATAAGTTTGAAGGAGCCTTTAGAAACTTTAGTATTTGGACAAAAGGTCTTCCATGCCGTAACGCCACTTGGAACAGAATGTAGTACGGAGGCTTTTCGTGATATTTTATTAGTAACATTTTCTTATAAGGAGACAAAATGAGAGAGAATAAAATAATTATGATTTCTGGAGCCAATAGCGGTATAGGTCATGCTTGTATAAAATACTTTTTAGAAAAATCATTTCATGTAATAGCGCTTGATATTCATAATAATAATTTAATAGATTATATGAAAACAGATATGCCTTTGAAAGTAGTGCAAATTGATTTAAGTAATAGCGAAGCGATTCATAATCTTTTTACTCAATTAGATTTAGAAAAGCTTTCTCCTGATATATTAATAAATGCAGCTGGTATTCGAGAGATAACACCTGTTTTACATTTATCCGATGATATGTTTAAAAAAGTAATTGATGTAAATTTAGTAGCCCCATTTATCCTTTCTAGGGAAGTAGCTAAGCGATGGTGTGAATCGAAAATAAAAGGTTGTATTGTGAATATAGCATCGGTTTCTGGATTAATGGCTGAACCAGAGCGAGCTGCTTATGTTGCATCAAAGCATGCTTTAATCGGATTGACTAAACAGATGGCTATGGAATTTGGGAAGCAAAATATAAGGGTAAATAGCATTTCTCCCGGTGTTATTAGAACCGAACTTACAGAAGAATACTTTAGTAATAAAGCCTTGATGTCTATGATAAAAAGTAATCAATCTTTAGATACTTGGGGGTTGCCGCAGGATATTGTTTCATGTATTGAGTACTTGATTTCTGATCAGGCCCGCTTTATTACTGGTTCTAATTTTGTAATTGATGGTGGTTGGACTGCTGGGAAAAATTTATAATTGAGTGTTTTTGAGGAAAAGCACCTGTCCTTTTTTAGGCTGGTGTTTTTCTCACTATAAACCGAGTTTTTATTGGAGGGGGATTAATTTGCTTCAAAAGAGTTTTAAGCAAGAGAAAACGGTACCGGCCTTAAAGATGATAGCATCAATGGTTATCTTTGGATCAGTTGGCTTTTTTTCGGTTCAAACAAACTTACCTTCGTTTGAATTAGTGTTTGTAAGGTGTATTTTTGCGACAATATTTTTAAGTGTATGCTGGTTGCTTACAGGGCAATATAAACAAGATAAATGGGAACGAAAAGAAGTTATTCAAGTTTTAATATGTGGTTTTTTCTTAGTATTTAATTGGGTTTTCTTATTTAAAGCCTTTGAAAATATGTCAGTCACCATTGCTATCTCAGTTTATCATCTTGCACCAGTAATTGTACTGTTAATTGGAAGTATCGTCTTTAAAGAAAAATTAACATTCATATCTATCATTTCAATAATTGTGTGTTTTGCAGGAGCTTTATTAATTGCTGGTATCGATGGAAGCTTCTCTTTCGGTTCATTAATGTCTTCAGGTATGATATGGGGATTTCTTGCAGCTCTCTTTTATGCATTTACAACTTTATTTGGTAAAGGGATTAACAAAATGAGTGCGTATGCAATGACATTTTTACAAACATTCTTGGGGATATTTCTTTTAATACCATTTATAGATTTAGATGCTTTTAGTGGCCTCACTCAAAGTAATTGGACATATATTATAGCTACTGGTTTTATTCACACAGGGATAGTATATTATCTGTTTTTTGATAGTTTACGCTATTTATCTACAAAAACAATCTCAATATTAGTTTTTTTAGATCCGGCAGTGGCAATATTATTAGATACTGTACTTACTGGATTCCGTCCAACTTTAATGCAAATAACAGGAATTCTTTTTATTTTTATTGGCATGACTTTAACATTAAAAAAATCTAAAGATAAAAAACTGAGCCAAAAAGAAAAGCGAATTGAAAGCGATGCTAGTATATCTCAACAATAATGAAATATATTGTGTATAAAACGATAAACCTTACATGAATCATGTAAGGTTTATTTTAGTTCAATATAATTCATATTTATAATACATAATTTTCAAAACTGAGGTGTTTGTTTCTTTAATATGCTTTTGATTCAACTATTTTTATTTGACTATAAATTTACAAAAATGTATATGAAATCTTATTTTTTGATAATATATAAGTAATAAATTCATAGAATTGGAGTGATGAGATGCAGCCGTTAGAAAGGGAGATTCATTCTAATATGCTGAAAGTGTGGCGAATTCACGCTTTAATTGGGACGGCAGTTATACTAACAGTCGTAATTGCGTATTTCTTTTTTATGATTAACTTTAACTGGTGGGGCTGGTTGTTTGGACTATTAGTAACAGGAGCTATTACATTTATTCCACTTGATTATTTTGTGTTTCCAAATTTACGTCAGCGCTATTATAGTTACAGATTAAATGAAGAAGAGATTGAGATTCAAAAGGGAATGTTCGTTGTAAAACGCGTACTTATTCCGATGATCCGTGTGCAGCACGTAACGATTGAGCAAGGGCCGATCATGAGAAAGTATAATTTAGCAGAATTACATATTTCAACAGCCGCAACTTCTCATAGTATTCCAGGTTTAACGAAAGAAGAAGCAGAACAGCTGAAAAGACAAATTGGAGAACTTGCGAAAGTGAGTGATAAGGATGTATAAGAGGCAACATCCGATTACGATATTGTTAGGTATTAGGATTGCGAGTTTGTTGCCACTTATTATTCTTGTTTTATTTAAACCTGATGAACAAGTGGAACCTTGGTATTTATTTTATCTTTTTCTTCTGGTTGTTTTATTCATCATGGCTATTTTTTCAGCAATTAAATGGTATTTTAAAGTGTACTGGATTGAGAATAATATTTTACATATAAAGCACGGTGTTTTTGTAAAGAAGGAAAGCTATTTAAATAAAGAGCGTGTACAAAATATTAGTACGTCTTCTAACATCATTTATCAAATGCTCGGACTTATGAAGTTAAATATAGAAGTAGCCGGTGGTGGTAATGAACCAGAAGTGATGTTGGCTGGTATTAAAGAAGACGAGGCAAAACATTTAATTTCTTTATTACATAAGAAAGAAACTACTGTAAAAGAAGAAATAGAAGAGGAAGAAAGCAAGACGGTTTATCAGTTAACAGCGAAAGAGGTTTTAGCCGCAGCGATTACATCTGGTCGGTTCGGACTAGTGTTCTCTGGACTAGTACTTCTTTACACAAAGTTTGATTTTGTTCTTCCTGAAGGATTCACAAGTAAAGTAGAAGCGTATGTGATGGGAAACGGTGTTTATAAACTAATTGTAATAGCATTAATTTTAATGGCAATTTCGTGGATTATTTCCACGGCTGGATATGTGTTGAAATATGCAAACTTTAAAATTGAGCGAAAAGGGGAAGAGATTCGTATCGTTCAAGGATTATTTGAAAAGAAAGAGTTTGTCTTAAAATTGCACCGCATTCAAGCGATTACTGTAAAAGAAGGTATGCTTCGCCAGCCGTTTGGCTATTGTGCTGTTGAAGTGGAAGCAATTCAAAGTATTGGAGCAGCAAGTAACGGAGTAATGTTGCATCCATTTATGAAGAAAAAAGATGTACAGCACCTGATCACATATTTAGAGTTACCATATGAAATCGAAGCGGAGATCGTTCACTTACCAAAAACAGCGTTGCGTCGTTATTTCATTGTGGGCTGGTTAATAAGTATCATACTCACAGTTCTAATTGCCAGCGTGAGTATATATTTTAAACAATATATTGCGTTGTTTGTTATTTTACCGTTATTTATCGTGTTTTCGTTACTTGCGTATGCTAGATATAAAAGTGGCGGTTATGAATTAAGAGAAAATCAACTAACGGTTGTATATCGTAATTTTTCGAAATATACAGGAATAATGCGAAGAAGACATGTTCAAGCAGTAGGTTATAATCAATCGTATTTTCAAAGAAAAGATGAATTATGTACAACTCTTGTAGCGGTAGCCGGGCGGGGTTATGAAGTAAAGCATATGAGAAAAAAAGATTCACTTCGTATATATAATTGGTACAAAGAAAAAGGAAACACCGGTGTGTAATGGTGTTTCCTTTTTGTCATTAAATTGATATCTTTAGTCGAATCGTTGATATATTTCAAGATATGATAGATATATTCGGAAAATCGTTAATATAATTTCACGTACTGCTAGTGTTGTATTAATTTTTAATTAAACTAACACATCAAAAGTAGTCACAAAAGATGGACGAGAGAAAATACTCTTTTGCTGTTCCGCATGTGGATGCGCTGGAGCTTGTCCTTCTGCTTGCGTGGGACGTTTTTTATGAGCGTTTTCGAATGAACGTGATTCTGTCCAGTCTTTAAAGTTTTGCTCTGTTTCCCACATCGTTAAGATGACGTATGTATCGTTACTTAATGGGCGTAGAACACGGATCGCTTGGAATCCTGGTTCGTTTTCAATAAGGCCTGCGCGGTTTTTAAAGCGGTTTTCGAATACTGGGCGACCTTCGTCTGTGACAGAAATGTTGTTACAAACGATATAGCCAGGTTGTCCTTTAAATTCACCGACAGCATCTAGTACGTCATACTTAAGTGAGCCTTCTACAGATTCTTCTGTATTTTCTTTATAAAACATATTTTTTTCATCATTTTTTGCAGTGAAATGTGCTTGTTCTAGAGGTGTTTCGTATGAAATAATAGCCTTCATTTTAATGCCCCCTTAATAGTTTGTTTCTATTATATCAACTCTCTTAAAAAACTTCGAAGATTATATACATAAAGATACTTCTTTTTCAAATAATAAATGTACCATCATTTGGAAAGAAGGACGATGTATGAAGAAAGTAAAGTGGACTTTATTAGGCGGCGTCGCAACGTTCGTAGTAGCGATTGTAATCTATAAACTTATCGTGTTAGCTGGTGGCTATATGATGGATGAAAAGCAGCTCGTTTTCCACTCTTCATCACGTATCGTTGACCAGAAAGGGAAAGAAATTACGAAATTATACGTAGAAAATAGAGAGCTCGTACCAATCGAGCAAATTCCGAAGTATGTGCAGCAGGCGTTTGTTGCGGTGGAAGATTCTCGTTTTTATGAGCATCAAGGGATTGATTATCCGTCTATATTCCGTGCTCTTTATAAAGATACGTTAGCTAGAGAGAAGGTAGAGGGCGGTAGTACCATTACGCAGCAACTCGCTAAAAACGTCTTTTTAACTCGTGAAAAAACATTTACGCGCAAATTGAAGGAAGTCGCAATTTCTCTTCAATTAGAGCAAAAATATACGAAGCAACAAATTCTTGAAATGTATATGAATCATATTTATTTTGGTCATGGGGCTTACGGCATTCAAGCGGCAGCAAAGTTGTATTTTAATAAAAATGTTGAGGATTTAACAGTAGAGGAAGGGGCAATGCTTGCAGGCCTTCCGAAGTCACCAAACGGATATTCACCGTACTATTCTGCAGAGAAGAGTAAGGAACGCCGTGATCTAGTGTTGTCACTTATGCATAAACAAGGCTATTTGACTGCAGAAGAAAGCGTTCGTTATCAAGGGAAGACAATTGCTCTATATAAAAATTTAGATGAGAATGAGCTTGCATATATGCCGTATATTGATATGGTCATAGATGAAGCTGCTCGTTTATACGGATTGTCTCATCAAGAAGTACTTCGCGGAGGATATACGTTTGTCGTACCTATGGATGAAAAGATTCAAAAGGTAGCATATAACCAGTTTCAAGATGCAAGGAATTTCCCTGGGAAAGAAGAGGGGGCGCAAGGTGCTTTCTTATTAATGGATAATCGTACGGGAGGGATTAAAGCGGCGATTGGGGGAAGAAAGTACGTCCCGAGAGGATTTAATCGTGTTTTTGCCAAAAGGCAGCCTGGATCTGTTTTAAAACCACTTATCGTTTATGCACCAGCACTAGAAACGAAAAAGTATAATCCGTATTCTTTATTAACGAATGAAAGAAATTCTTTTGAAGGGTATGAACCTCGAAATTATAATCATGAGTATTCAAAAGAAATGACGATGTATGATGCGATTTTAGAGTCGGCAAATGTACCGGCAGTTTCTTTATTAAATGAGTTAGGGGTAGAAGAAGGAAAGCAATATTTAGAAAAAGGAAATGTTCATATTGCAGATGCTGGTTTAAGTACAGCGCTTGGCGGATTGAAAAATGGCGTTTCAACATTTGATCTTGTAAAAATGTATCGTTCATTTTTAGCAAATGGAAATATTATCGAGCCGCACGTTATTGATAAAGTATTAAATAGACACGGTGCAGTCATTGGGGAATCTCCAAAAGTAGAGACAAAAATCTTCTCGAAGCAGACAGCATGGTATATGACGAAAATGTTAGAAGGAGTTGTGAAGGAAGGAACAGCAAGAGTTGGTGTATATAACGGTGCGTTAGCTGGAAAAACGGGTACAACTTCATTGCCAAATGACGATAAGGGAGCAAGAGATATGTGGTTCGTTGGTTATACACCGAACTTAGTAGGCGCTGTTTGGATTGGTTATGACCGTACGGATAAGGAGCATCAGTTGCAAGGAGAAAGTGCATCTGCGACAAAATTGTTTAAGAAAATTTTAACGAAGGCTAATGTAGAACATAAAGAGAAGTTTATGAAGCCTGAAGGTGTGGAAACAATCGGCGCTCCGATTCGGCTGCGCAAAATTGAAGATGTAAAAATGAAATTATCATTTAGCCCTTTCGGTTTATTTAAAGCAAAATTAAGCTGGACGCCACTTCCAGATAACAGAATTATGTACCGAATCTATAGAGTGGAGAATGGAATTCATACGCATGTTAGCACTGTAAATGGTGCTGGAGAATATGAGGAAAAGTTCATTAACATATTTTCAAAACCGAGCTTTTACGTTGTACCATATAATACACAAACGAATCGTGAAGGAGAAAAGTCAAAAGTAGCTAAACCATAGTTTTTCTCTGTGTTATAATAAGAATGTTGTGAAAATAGTAAGCGTTTTTACGAATGTTTGTGTCAATTTAATGAACAACGTACATAATATTATGCATTTTGTTTTTACAAGCTGTATAGTAAAAAAAGATAAATATCGAACGTATTCGAAGCATTGGTAAGGAAGGGAGCAAGGGTCTTGGTAAGAACTATAAATGAGACATTTTTAAAAGCATGTAGGGGGGAACGTACTGATTATGTACCAGCATGGTATATGCGTCAGGCAGGTCGTTCGCAGCCGGAATATAGAAAGATAAAAGAAAAGTATTCTTTATTTGAAATTACACACAATCCAGAGTTGTGTGCTTACGTGACAAAGTTGCCGGTTGATCAATATAACGTAGACGCAGCAATTCTTTATAAAGATATTATGTCACCACTACCTGCAATTGGTGTGGATGTAGAAATTAAATCAGGTATTGGCCCAGTTATCGATAACCCAATCCGTTCTTTACAAGATGTAGAAAAACTAGGGGAAATCAATCCAGAAGATGACGTACCGTACATACTAGATACAATTCGTTTATTAACGACAGAAATGTTAGACGTACCGTTAATCGGTTTTTCAGGAGCTCCATTTACATTAGCGAGCTATATGATTGAAGGCGGTCCATCTCGTAACTACCATAATACGAAAGCGTTCATGTATGCAGAGCCAAAAGCTTGGTTTGCTTTAATGGATAAACTAGCAGATATGGTTATTACATATTTAAAAGCGCAAATTAACGCAGGAGCAAAAGCAGTTCAAATTTTCGATTCTTGGGTTGGAACAGTAAATGTAGCAGATTATCGCGTATTTATTAAACCAGCAATGGAGCGTATTTTTGCAGAAGTTCGTAAGATGGGTGTTCCAATGATTATGCACGGCGTAGGAGCTGCACACTTAGTGAATGAGTGGCACGACTTACCGCTTGATGTAGTCGGCTTAGACTGGCGCTTACCGATTGAAGAAGCACGTGCAAGGGGCGTTCATAAGGCGGTACAAGGTAATATGGACCCTTCATTCTTACTTGCACCATGGTCTGTTATTGAAGAACATGTAAAAGGTATTTTAGATCAAGGGATGAAACAGCCGGGTTATATCTTTAACCTAGGTCACGGTGTATTCCCAGAAGTAAATCCAGATACATTAAAACGTTTAACTACATTTATTCATGAATACTCTAAAGGGCAGTTAGCGAAGTAAAGGAGCATTGCTGTATGAAAAAGAAAATTGGTTTGCTTGTAATGGCATACGGAACGCCATATAAAGAAGAAGATATTGAACGTTACTATACACATATTCGCAGAGGAAGAAAGCCAAGTCCTGAAATGCTGGAAGATTTAACAGAGCGTTACCGTGCAATTGGTGGTATTTCTCCTTTAGCTACTATTACATTAGAGCAAGCTAAGAAGTTAGAGAAGCGTTTAAATGAAGTACAAGATGAAGTAGAGTACCATATGTATCTTGGCTTAAAACATATTGAACCGTTTATTGAAGATGCGGTGAAAGATATGCATAACGACGGAATACAAGATGCAATCGCACTTGTTCTTGCACCTCACTATTCTACGTTTAGCGTGAAATCGTACGTTGGACGAGCACAAGAAGAAGCTGAGAAACTTGGAAACTTAACAATTCACGGCATTGATAGCTGGTATAAAGAGCCGAAATTCATCCAGTACTGGGTTGATGCAGTGAAAGGTATATATAACGGTATGTCAGATGCAGAGCGTGAAAAAGCAGTATTAATCGTATCTGCACATAGCTTACCAGAGAAAATTATTGCAATGGGCGATCCATATCCAGATCAATTAAATGAAACAGCGGATTATATCGCGCGCGGAGCTGAAGTAGCAAACTATGCAGTAGGCTGGCAAAGTGCAGGAAACACACCAGATCCTTGGATTGGTCCAGATGTACAAGATTTAACGAGAGAACTAAATGAAAAGCACGGTTATACTTCATTCGTATATGCACCAGTTGGATTTGTTGCGGAACATTTAGAAGTTTTATATGACAACGACTTTGAGTGTAAAGTTGTAACGGATGAAATTGGTGCAAAATATTATCGTCCAGAAATGCCAAATGCATCGGACGCATTTATTGATTGTTTAACAGATGTTGTATTAAAGAAAAAAGAATCTGTACTGTAAGAAGAAAGGAGGAGCCTGCTTGAGGAAAAAAGTTGTGATCGTCGGCGGAGGCATCACTGGATTAACAGCAATGTATAACTTACAAAAAAATATTCATGAAAAAAACTTGCCGATTGATACATTACTTATAGAAGCATCGGGTAAACTTGGCGGAAAAATTCAAACCGTTCGAAAAGATGGATTTACAATTGAGCGCGGACCAGATTCTTTCTTAGCACGAAAAGAAAGTGCAGCTAGATTAGTGAAAGAATTAGGTCTTGGCGATGAACTTGTAAATAATCAAGCCGGTCAATCATTTATCCTTGTAAACAATCGGTTACATAAAATGCCGAATGGATCAATGATGGGAATTCCAACGCAAATTACGCCGTTTCTATTTTCCGGGCTGTTCTCCCCAATTGGTAAACTAAGAGCTGGCTTTGATCTATTAATGCCGAGGTCAAAGCCAGTATCTGACCAATCACTCGGACAATTTTTCAGGCATCGTCTTGGGAACGAAGTGGTTGAAAACTTAATAGAGCCGTTACTATCGGGTATTTATGCAGGGGATATTGATGAAATGAGCTTAATGTCAACATTCCCGCAAATGTATCAAATTGAGCAGAAACATCGCAGTATTTCACTCGGTATGCGTACGCTCGCTCCGAAAGAAGAGAAAGCTGAACCGAAAAAAGGAATCTTCCAAACAGTGAAAACAGGTTTAGAATCTATCGTAAAATCTCTCGAAGCAAAGATGCATGAAGGTACGATAATAAAGGGAACTCGCATTGAAAAAGTTGCGAAACAGGGTGATGGTTATACGATTACTCTTAGTAACGGAAAAGAAATAGAAGCGGACGCCATCGTAGTGGCAACTTCGCATAAAGTATTGCCGTCCATGTTTGCTCAGTACAAGCAGTTTCGTTTCTTCCGTAATATTCCATCCACATCCGTTGCGAATGTGGCACTTGCTTTCCAAAAGTCTGCAATCCAGCGCGATATTAATGGTACAGGATTTGTCGTATCACGAAATAGCGATTACACCATTACAGCATGTACGTGGACGCATAAAAAATGGCCACATACAACGCCAGAAGGAAAAACACTCCTTCGCTGTTACGTTGGACGTGCTGGTGATGAAGCGGTTGTAGAACAAACTGAAGAAGAACTCGTTCAGCTCGTACTAGAAGATTTAAGGAAGACGATGGATATTACAGAGAATCCAGAGTTTACAATCGTAAGTCGCTGGAAAGAAGCGATGCCTCAATATACAGTGGGCCATAACGAGCGAATGAAAAAGCTCACAACATTTATGGAGAAAGAGTTGCCAGGTATATACTTGGCAGGTAGCTCCTATGCTGGCGCTGGACTTCCAGACTGTATGAATCAAGGTGAGGAAGCTGCAAAGCGTGTATTATCTCATTTGGAGAAAGTAATAGATGCTGAATTAATCGCACAATAAATTATAAGAAACGCCTTCAATCATATTGAAGGCGTTTCGTTTATTATATAAAATACTTATTCGCCAATAAACATATATAAGTTATTTGGCTTTATAACAGCATCTCCTGCATAAATAACCCACTCTGTTAAGTTATCAAAATCTAAATGATAAGAATTTCCTTCACTCATATCTTCTATAAAATATGGTTCATTAATGAGTATTCCTTGAATGAAATCTTCCGTAATGTTTTGCATTTCAAACCACATATGTTCGCTTTTACCCTCTTCATAGGAAACACCAAACTTAGCGAGAAAACGAAACTCTTCATTGGATTTTTCAATTTGAAAAATGTTGCTGAAATACCCGAAAGTATTTTTCGCATTGTAAGCCATACGATCGGTTTCACTATTTGTTTTATAGAACATGAGCCCTGTAGCTTCCTCGTGTTCTTTGAAAAAACTTTCAATATATTCTTCTGAAGTATTAAATTTGAATAAGAGAACGGATGGAGATTGATGGTATTCATCTCGGGCATCCATTCCGCCTAAGAATGTATTTTGTGCATCTATTGGTTGTAATTTCACTTCTTCATCCTCGATTGAAGATAATTGGTCCATACTCGTTTTATGCCCTATATAAGATAATCCTTTTTCCCACGGAACAGCGACTGTATGTATAGAACCTTGCTGACTATGCGCGATAACGATAGGCTCATTCATAGGGACTTGTCCATTCTCAACGGCATTATTAGCAAATGTTTGAAAGAGATCGCCAATGCCGTAGTAGGAAGAAATGCGATTTGGAATAATTAACTCTATTTCAGTTACGCCCGCTCTTAAAAGGCCGTGTGTATGAAACCAATATTGCGTAGGCTCGCCTTCTTTATCGTCTTCATAAACGGAATGAATAACGTATAAGTCAGGAATGTCAGGTAATAATTCATTTTCAACGTGATATTCAATATAGTTTCTAGATATCACTTTCATTGCTGCACTTGAATCGATTACAAATAACAAATCTGGGGCGAGGTTCCATAAAAATTGTATTTGCTGGAAAAAGCAGTCGAGTACATCGCCTACAAATAGCGTACGAGTGAAAATTTCAGTACCGAAAGCCGCATCTTCAAAATTACGATCTACAATTGTAGAATCTTGTCTATTGTACATTTTATATTCTTCTGGGTCATTCGCCTCATCAATATGCAGTTCATACGGTATGATTGTTTCATCCATATGTAACTCAACAATAAGGCTTGTCTCATCACTATAAACAATTTTTAACTCATCAACTTTAGTAGCGATATTTTCTAGCCGTTGTTTTAACTGCTCAATTGTAATTCTAGTTGGTATAACAGCAATCATATCTGAAAAATGACGTTCTAATGTTCCATTCATAGCTGCGCGGTATGTTTCTGTTTGCACTTCCATCCAATCACTCCTATTCAAATGAATCCATTTTACATGCCAATCAAATATCGATATTTTCTGTTTTCTCTCTCTAACATTATAGAGTGCATTTGTAGAAGGTGTAAAATTATTATTTTGTATTATAGTTTGAAAGCTTGTAAATTAAATAAATCTTTTGTAAAATTTGTCGAAAAATAGTTCTATATAACGAATCATTTGTTATGATAGAAATGCTGAGAAAATATGAAATAGGGAGAGGAAAATGGCTGTGAAGAAATTGTTAAGCGTCTTTTTATCATTCTTGCTATTGCTTTCATTTACTGGAACTTTAGCGCAAGCAGAAGAAACTGCTTCTATGTCAGTAGAAAAAGCAATTCAAGTATTTAAGCAGCAAGGGAAAACGAAGGGGATTGTGGAAGGATATATTGTCGGATATACGCAAAGTTCTTCTAAATATACGAAGGATCCAGCTAAGTTTGATGATACAAACGTAGCAATTGCAGATTCGCCAAACGAAACGAATCCAGACAAAATCATGCCCGTTCAGTTGCCAAAAGGTGATGTGAGAACGGCAGTGAATGTAAAAGATCACCCTGAAAATATCGGGAAGAAAGTTAGTTTGACTGGGACTCTTGAATTATATTTTAGTAACCCAGGTCTAAAATCAGTAACAGCTTATAAGTTTCAAGGTGAAGGACAAAACCGTGTTAGCGATGTAGTAGCTTCACCGAACGGCGGAGAAGTTGCTAAAGGAACAGCGGTAACATTAACGACGAATACAGAAGGTGCAACAATTTACTATACGTTAGATGGCTCTAATCCTACTAATAAAAGTGTTCGTTATAATGGACAGATTATAGTGAATGAAAATAGTGTAGTGAAAGCAATCGCAGAAAAAGAAGGACTTACTTCTTCAGCAATTTCGACATTTTCATTTATTATCGTAAATAATGAACCAGTTCGTATTCATGACATTCAAGGAAAATCACATATGTCTCCTTACAACGGGAAGAAAGTAAACAATGTGGAAGGCGTTGTCACAGCGCTTGATAAAAACGGCTTTTATATAGAAGATAATCAGCCAGATAATGATCCAGCTACTTCAGAAGGTATGTACGTATATAAAAAAGATGCGAATGTAGCAGTAGGAGATCTTATTCAAGTTGATGGAGTAGTAGAAGAATATGTTGGACCAGGATATGCAGAGCGATTTGAAACAGACTTAACGACGACAGAAATTAAGGCGAGTCGCGTTGCTGTAATCGCAAAAGATCAAGTTTTACCAGCACCGATTGTACTTGGAGAAAATGGTGTGAAAATTCCTGATCAAATTATCGATAATGATGCATTCGGTTTATTTGATCCAAATGAAGATGCAATCGACTTTTATGAAAGTATAGAAGGCATGCGTGTTACGATGCCAACACCAAAAATTATTGCACCTCAGAAAAATGGAAATTTATATGTAACAGTAAAAAATGGTGGAGATAAAATAGTAACACAATATGGCACACCTCTATTAGATGAAAACCAATTAAACCCAGAGCGTCTTTCTGTAAAAGTACCTCGCGATTATGTAGCAAAAGTAGGAGATATTTTTACTGGAGATATAACAGGGGTAGTAGGATATGATTACGGTTCTTTCCGTATTTCGCCAATAACAGAACTGCCAGCTGTAGTGGATGGTGGATTTAAGCAAGTAGGCGCAAATATTCAGCCACGTCTTGATAAGTTAACGGTTGCTACATATAACATTGAAAACTTCTCAGCGAATAAAAAAGAAACAACAGATGAAAAGGTAAAAGCGTTAGCGTATTCTATTAAATACAACTTAAAAATGCCAGATATTATCGGTGTAGAGGAAATGCAAGATAATAACGGATCAATTAATGACGGTACAACAGATGCGTCGTTAAGCGCAAAACGTATCATTGATGCAGTGCTAGAAATTCGTGGACCGAAGTATGAGTATGTAGAAATCGCTCCAAACAATAATCAAGACGGAGGAGCACCAGGAGCGAATATTCGCGTCGGCTTCTTCTATAATCCATCACGCGTGAAATTAGCGACGGTACCGAAGTTACTTGATAAAAATGTTGTTCGTATTGGAGACGAAAATCCATTATTTGAAAGTACACGTAAACCGTTAGCGGCAGAATTTACGTTCCAAGGACAAAACATTGTTGTCGTTGCAAATCACTTAAACTCAAAACTAGGAGATGCAACGCCATTTGGAAAAGTGCAGCCGCTCGTATTAAAAAGTGAAGACAAACGAATTCAGTTAGCACAAGAAGTAAATCATTTCGTGCAAGGAATTCAGAAAAAGAATACGAATGCACCAGTTGTCGTGTTAGGTGATATGAACGATTTCGAATTCTCTAAACCACTAAAAACACTAGAGGGAACAATCTTAAAAGATATGTTAAACAAAGTGCCAAAAGAGAATCGTTACACGTACATTCACGAAGGAAATGCACAAGTGTTAGATCATATTTTAGTAACAAATAATATCGCACCACACACAATTGTAGATCCAGTGCACTTAAACTCAAATATAATGAAAGAGCACGGACGTGTAAGCGACCATGACCCAGTACTTGCTCAAATTGATTTGAAGAAAGCTTCTTAAAGAAAGGAACGCTTAGGTGACTAAGCGTTCTTTTTTTGCATCGTTATAGAATAGTATAAAGAGATGATTCCTTTTTTTGTAATCTAATGATAAAATTGATTGAATATTTAGTTTTTAAAAAGGGGGACAACAATGCAGTTACAAATAAATGGAAAGGTAATGAATCAGTTTGCAATTTTTTTTAGTACGATCGTCATGCTTCAGTTTGTAGCTGATATAACAGGACTTATAAGCAATCTAGATATTACGTATAACTTAATACATACAGCAGCTTCTTATATAACATTTAGTTTGGCGGTTATTTTCACTTTAATAGGTGCAAGAAGAGAATTAAGTAAATATGCAATTGTTTCATTATGTTTAGTAGTAGCGATTAAAGCGATTTATTTTGTAGCGGTTGTTATTTTATGGGGATTGGCAGGTACACCGTAAGTGAATAGTAAATAAAACCCTAATTTCCAATATAGTAAGGAAATTAGGGTTTTATTATACTTGAAACGCCTTTCTACACCGCTCTCTTTTTTGCAACCTTCTTCTATATTTTTTTCTATCACGTTTTACTCCTTGTATATACATGATTAAGCTAACGAGGAGGAAGAAGGCACATTGTATTGTCAAAATATATGGTGACATGCCATGCAGCGGCTGCCTTGGATCATATAAATGAATAGGCGCTCCACCTATTGTAGGGAGTACCGTATTTAGCAGGACGTAAGGAATAGAGGTAGTTGCAAATGGAAATAGAAGCGCCATATAGTCCTTTTGGGACCATGCAGATGCAGCAAGTCCTAAAAGAGCCATCAGACCTGCAAATAAAAAATTAATTCCGATATATACAGCAATGTAAGTGATGGGAGAAGTTTCATATAAGTTTGCGAACATCCCGTTATCATTTATAATGCCTGAACCAGCCGTTGGTACTCCGTCTGGAATGGTTAATTTGCAAAATAATAACGATAAGATGAATGGAAATGTATAAAGAAGTCCGCCGCAAAAAAATGTAACGATATATTTCGTTACTGAATAAGAAAATAAAGAAATTTCTTTACTGACAAACGGTTTAAAACCATCGGACTTATCCGAGTTATAACTTGTACTAAAGGGAAGACTTGCAATAACTGGCATTAATAATAAATAAACATCCATTTCATTTCCACGAAATCCAATCCATTTAATATCCGTCGATATAGGTCCATTCGCAGCGTCTCCTAAATAACGAATTACATAATAATAATGATAAATACAAATAAGAACAAATCCACTAAACATAATAATTAAAGAAACACGATTACAAAAAGCTTGCTTTATATTTAAACGAAGCGCACGCATCATGACTGAAAAAGCCTCCACTATTTTGATAAACTTGTCTATTTTCTATATTACTATTAATTGTAAAGATTTTCTTGTTTTTTTATTTGATTATTTGAAAAAGAGGAATTTTGTTGTTGTGAAGTAAGGTTTAGCTGAAATTAATTTTTCTAAAATATGGTTGACAATTAAGTATTACATTTGTAATCTTAATTATAGATTACAAATGTAATACTTAGGAGTGAAACATACGATGACAAATCAATTACCTAAAATATCTGAAGCGGAATTAGAAATTATGAAAGTACTTTGGTCGAGTTCTCCGCAAACAGCGAATGAAATTATAGAAGAACTGGAAGATGCAATGGACTGGAAACCGAAAACAATCCGCACATTAATTAATCGATTAGTACAAAAGGAAGCCGTTTCTTACCATCAAGATAAAGGGCGAATGTATGCTTATTATCCGTTAGTATCACAAGATAATTATTTGCAAGTGGAAACGAAATCTTTACTAAAACGTTTTTGCGGTGCAGCGTTTAAGCCATTACTTGTTAATTTCTTAAAAGAGGAGAAATTATCTTCAGAAGATATTAATGAATTAAAACGCATTTTAGATGAGAAGACAGAGGAGAATAAGAGGAAGGATCGATAAAAATGATAAACACGCTTATAAATGTATACCTTCCTCATTTTTTTGATTGGCTTATAGAAACGTCACTTATGGCTAGCATATTAGTCGGATTTATTTTATGTATAAAAGTTCTATTTAGAAATAAATTAACCCCCCGGTGGCAATATATGCTGTGGATCGTATTAATGATAAGACTCCTTTTACCGTGGTCGCCAGATAGCTCTTATAGCATTTACTCATTACTTTCTTATAGTTCTAGCGTATCGGAAGTTATTCCAAAAAATATGCCGGCTACTGAGAATATAGTAAACATAGAAAGCGACCGTAAAGTGGAATTGGAATCAAATTCTAAAATGGTGACAAAAACTAGCGAACCGGAAGTAAAAGTCAGTTCGGAAAAACAGACTACATTTTCTTTATACAAACTTGCTTTGTATGTTTGGCTAGCTGGGGTAATCGTATTAGCAGTCATAACGTTTCTTACAAATAGACGTTTATATTCGTACATAAAGAAACAACCGGATATTACGGATGAACAGGTCGCTACAGTGTTTAATCGCTGTAAGCAATCTATGAAAATGAAGAAGGCAGTTTCGTTACGTCTAGCGGGAAAGATTGCGAGCCCAACTGTGTTTAGTTTCTTTCGTCCGAAAGTATTACTATCAAAAAAACATATGAAAGTATTAAATAAACAACAATTACAATATGTCTTTTACCATGAGTTAGCTCATATTAAGAGAAACGATGTAGCTGTAAATTGGATTATGTACAGTTTAATCCTATTAAATTGGTTCAATCCGATTCTTTGGTACGCCTATTTTTGTATGCGAGAAGATCAAGAATTAGCCTGTGATGCATATGCACTTACTTTTATAGATAAAGAGGAACAAATTGCATACGGTCATACAATTATTACCCTTCTACAACACTATTCCTATCAAGTACCAAGCCTAGCAAATTTAAGTAGAAATAAACGAACACTAAAAAGGAGAATCATTATGATTAAAAAATTCCAAAAGAAATCGTATCGTCTTTCTTTACTTGGAGTTATTGCTATAGTTGCTATTGCATCCCTTTCTTTATTCAACGCACGTACAACGGAAGGAAAAGAAAAGCAAGAGGATAAAGTAGAGCAGTCAAAGGATGCTTTCCAAAATGCTGTAGATACATTATTTGGTACAGAGGAAAAGGCGAGAAAAGAGTGGGGGATGTCAAAATGGCAATATGAAAACCGAACAGCCTTTTTATATCATGCTGAAAAAGCTTTAACAAAGGAAGAGTTTGAGAATTATGTGCAGTTATATAAAGAGGTATTGCAGATCGAGAAAAAAGGATTAGTTAGATTAAACTTACCCGAAAATTTCCAAGGGGATATAAAAGAGGTGAAAGAAGAGCGCTTAAGTACAGAAAATCGTGAAAAATTAAAAGAAATTCATAATAAAACAACTCCTTATGAGGATAAGGTAGGGAAATATTTAACATATACAGTTGAAGAAGTGCAGCAACATGTTGATTTCCAAATCAAGAGGCCAACTTATACAATTAAAGGATATACCCAAAAAGACGAAAGAGTGAATTATTATCTTAAGATAAAACCGGAATTCACTATTGAATTAGAATATACGAACGGAAAAGGAAATTATACAATTTCTCAATCGCAAGTTTTTGGGGAAAGCAAAGACCCATTTAGCCACCAGTTTATAGTGCCTGAAAATATAGAAAAGTACGAACTAGAAGGGAATCAAATATTCTACGCTACTCATCACTCGGATAGTAATTTACAAGGTATGAAGATGATTGTTCCAGCAAAAGGGAAAAATAGTGCATACCAAATCGTTATTATTAATCATAGTTTAGAGAACCAAGGAGAAGCAGTATTCGATAAGAATGTAAATAAAGAAGAATTAGAGAAAATTATGCTTTCTATGTTGAAATAGCAAAAAGGTGTTCTTAAGATGTATATCTCTAGAACATCTTTTCCTTTTCTCTTTTCTTCTGATAAACTATGGAAAGTATGATATAACTTGACTGAAATTTTTTTATACTGGAAATAATAAAAAGAGAACTTGTATAGAATGTAAGCGTGTGGTAATATCAAAGATGTACTGATTGACTATATTATCCAATTGGTCATTTTTGGAGGTGACAATGTGGCGATAGATCGAAAACGTTCTATTATTGAAGCTGCAACAAAGTCTTTTTCAGCGTTCGGTTATAAAGCAACAACGATGGATCAAGTAGCGAAGTTAGCGAATGTAGGAAAAGGAACGATTTATACTTTTTTCAAAAATAAAGAAGAGCTATTTGGTGAAATTATTTCTAATTTAATTACAGAAATGAAGCAAGTTGCAGAAAGTGCAATTCGTTCAGATGTTTCATTTTTTGAAAATGTACATAGAGCATTATATAGCATCTTGGAATTTAGAAAAGAACATCAGCTCATGATTAAATTAATTCAAGAAGAGCGCGATATGGGAACGAAAGAAGTACAAGAAGTTATGCAACAAGTTGATGTGGAAATCGTTTCTGTTATTCAATCGTATTTAAAGATTGCGATTGAAAAAGGTGAAATTAGCAAATGTGATCCAGAAATTACAGCATTTATTATGCTTCGTCTATATGTATCGCTTATTTTTGATTGGGAAAAAAATCACGAACCGCTAGAAAAAGAAAAAATTGCAGAGTTATTTGAACTTTATTTATTAAAAGGATTGTCAAACTAAGATAATCCTTTTAATTTTATAAAAAATGACCAAATGAACAATGCGGTCATATATTTAAGTTAAGGGGGGATATAGAAAAATTATAATCATAATAAGAAAAAGTTGCATAGTAATAAATTCAGGGATAAGGCATATGTATGAACAAGTATAGCCTTTTTGTTTGGGTAAAAATGACTATATGAACATTTTGGTCATTTTATAAAAAGGGGGAGAAATTATGAAAGGGAATCAGTTACTTCGGAAAGAGTTCACGGAAATTATAAAAAGTAAAAAAATATTAATTCCAATTATTGCGGTCTTATTCGTACCGATTTTATATGCAGGGATGTTTTTGTGGGCCTTTTGGGATCCGTATAAACAGTTAGATGACTTACCAGTTGCAGTAGTCAATTTAGATAAAGGCGCAGTATTTGATGGGAAACCAATTGAGGTCGGAAAAGGGCTCGTTGATAATTTAAAAGATAATAAAAGTTTTAAATGGGAGTTCGTAAGTGAAAAAGAAGCGAAGAAAGGAATGGAAGGTAGAAAGTATTACATGTTAGTGCGCATTCCAGATGACTTCTCAAGTAACGCTACAACGTTACTAAAAGACAATCCAAAGCCATTAAACTTAGAGTACATTCCAAACGAAAGTTTAAACTTCTTATCTTCACAAATTGGAGGAACAGCCATTGAAAAGATTAAAACTGAAGTATCAAGCACGTTAACGAAAACATATGCAGAGAAAATGTTCGATTCTATTAAAGACGTCTCAAAAGGATTAGCAGATGGAGCGGAAGGGGCAAGTAAACTACACGACGGATCAAGTGAGTTGCATGATGGTTCAAGTAAAGTGACGGATGGCCTTCATACACTTCAAGGGAAGTCTGGGGAGATGAAGGATGGAGTTGGTAGGTTAATAGATGGCTCTGGAAAAGTGACAGATGGCCTTTATACGTTGCAAGGAAAATCAGGGGAAATGACAGTTGGTATTAATAAACTGTTAGATGGCTCAGGTCAGGTAACATCTGGTTTGTATACGTTGCAAGGGAAATCAGGGGAGATGGAAACAGGTATTAATAAATTGTTAGATGGCTCAGGTCAGGTAACAGATGGCTCAAGTAAAGTAACCAATGGTTTAAATGTATTAAACGGTAAAACAGGAGAAATGAAGAGTGGAATTACTGAACTAGTAAATGGAGCAGGGCAGCTTTACGGTGGTTCTAGTCAAGTTAATAGTGGTTTAAATTTACTTGTTAATAAATCGGGTGAGTTACAAAAAGGGATAGGAAATCTTTCTGATGGATCAGGGCAATTGTATGGTGGTTTAAAAGAATTAGAGGATAAATCTATTGAATTAAATAATGGCTTGAAAAGTGTGTCTGCAGGCTCTAACAAATTAGAAAAAGGTACAGGCGAACTTTCAAGTGGTTTAGAGAAACTAGATGGTACAAAAAATCAATTAGAAGAAGGCGCACAAAAAATTCAGCAAGGTTTGCAAGATTTAAATAATCAAGTACACAGTGTTGTAACGAATCAATCAAATGAACAGAAATCATCCAATACAGTACAGCAAGTAAATGCAGAGATAAATAAAACAGTGGAAAGCGTTGGGCAACTAAAAGAAGATTCGCTATCTAATGTAGAGAATGCAAATCAAATGACAAAAGATGTTGCAGCTTTGAAAGAACAAATCGCAAGTCTCCCACAAGAATATCAAGATAAGTTAGAACCATTTATAGCAAATGTTAAGAAAAGCACAGAGGCAGTTCAAAAGAAATCAACAGAACTTGTAGGGACAACAAATACAGCAAATAAAAATGTATTAGAGTTAAAAAGTGTAATGAGTGAGGAGAGAGAGGGAGCACAAATAAAGGTATCAAGTCCAGAAAATCTAAATGGTTTAGTAGCTGGTATCGAAAAATTAGCAAAAGAGCAAAATAAATTTCTTGCTAATTTCCAAGGATTTGGTCAAGGATTAGGGGTAGCAAAACTTGGAGCAAATAATGTAACAGAGGGAAGTAAAGAATTAAATTTTGGTGTTAGCAAATTGGCTGAAAATGGGCCGAAGCTTGTAAGTGGAGTTAATGAATTGAAAAATGGTGCAGGTAAGCTAATTGGTGGCTTAGGTGAATTATCTACAGGATCCAATCAATTAATTACAGGTGTAAATCAATTAGCGGATGGCTCTGGAAAAGTGACAAATGGTTTAGAAAAACTAAATGGTGGTTTAGGTGAATTATCTATCGGCGCCAATCAAATGGCAGTGGGGATAAATCAGTTAGCAGGGGGAGCTAGTCAAGTCACAGAAGGCTCCGGCCAAGTAACAACAGGCTTAGGCACATTATCAGGGGGAACAGGTCAACTAGTTGATGGAGTAAACAAGTTAGCAAACGGTTCCGGTCAAGTAACAACAGGCTTAGGCACATTATCAGGAGGAACAGGTCAATTAGTTGATGGAGTAAACAAGTTAGCAAACGGTTCCGGTCAAGTAACAACAGGCTTAGGCACATTATCAAATGGCTCAACCCAGCTAATCGACGGAGTAAATAAACTAGCAGACGGATCAGGAAAAGTAACGGATGGTCTCGTAAAAGTAAACGATGGTTCAGGTGAACTTGCAGAGAAACTTGGCGAAGGAGCAGAAAAAACTGGTGAAGTAAAAGGGACGGATAAAACGTATGATATGTTTGCAAGTCCTGTAAAAGTGAAGACGGAGAAAATGGCGGAAGTTCCAAACTACGGAACTGGATTTACGCCGTACTTCTTATCACTCGGTTTATTCGTTGGGGCATTACTATTATCAATCGTATATCCATTACGTGATACAGTCGGCGTTCCGAAATCAGGGTTTAGTTGGTTTATTAGTAAGTTCGGCGTACTACTATCAGTTGGTATTATTCAAGCGATAGTAGCAGATGTTATATTACTGTTCGGATTGGGTGTAGAAGTACAAAGCATTCCATACTTCATACTCTTTAGTATCATTACAAGTTTAGCGTTTATCGCATTAATTCAATGTTTAGTAACAGCATTCGGTGATGCAGGCCGTTTCATCGCCATCATCACATTAATTATTCAGCTTACAACGAGTGCCGGAACATTCCCACTAGAATTGATTCCGAAGTTTTTACAACCATTCAATGCTTGGTTACCGATGACATACTCTGTATCTGGATTGAAGGCAGTCGTATCAAGCGGAGACTTTAACTTCATGTGGCAAAACATTGGAATGCTCATGATCTTCATTGTTGTATTATCACTTGGAACAATCGCTTCATTAACTTGGATGCATAAACGACAATTTAGAAATATTGCTGAAAATCAATCGGTTGAAGCGTAAATAAGGAACATAAAAAAGGTACCGAAATGGTGCCTTTTTTATTGGTCTTTTTTTATCACGCTATTTGTGGGCAGTAAGGCTCCCACCTCAAAATTTGGCTAGAGAAAAGAAGTTAGGTGGGAGATAGACTGCCAATAAACGCCTGATTAGTGTGGGCTAATAATCAGTGAGGCTGAACAAAACACCTACTGATTAAAGTTTCACTTTATAGGCTGAGAAATTTCATTTGTTTTTCTATTTTTACGGAAGAAGTATATAGCAATACTTATAAGGATAATTGTAGCTACAATCCAAACAAATGGACCATATTTTTCAGCAAAAGTATATAGTTTCATGTTACTGGAAATGTCCTCTTTTGTTTTTCCTATTAGAATTTCAGAGCCACTATAACCTTCAAGTGTATCTCCTTTTTTTATGCCAAAAATAAGAACGTCTGATTTGTTTTCTATTCCGGTGTATCGGTATCCTTTACCTTTAATTGTTAATTGGGTATCATCCTTTTTTAGTGAATAGTCTTCGGCAGAAATATCTTTGCCTGACAGTGTAATTGGTTCCATTGAGAAGCGGATTTCTTTTAATGCAGGAAGAGTCTCATTGTTTAGTAAGAGTTGCTTTGCAATATGCTGCTCAGTATTAATGTTTATCCAATTTGCTTTTCGTCGTTTATATGTATTAATTTCAAGGAGTGCGAATTCTTTATTTTGAAGTTTTTCCTCTGTAATAGGTTGCGCGGTAGTTAATGTTCCTTTTAATAAAATCACACCGTCTTTTGCAGATTGAAAGGAAGTGGTTTCCTTTGTTTTCTTTAATGTATTGATAGTCCCTTTATAATCCTCTTTTCCTAAAAGAACAGCTCCTGTATGTACGGTTAAAATAAGATATAGGATGCTGAATACGATAATAGCTTTTTTCACTATTTCCCCTCCAAAGTATGTATAATTAAATTATAACATAATTTACCATAATGAATTTATTAATTTGAATAAAAAGTTACAGACGTAAAAGTAATAAATACATTAAGAGAAGTGTAGATGAGAGGAGTAAAAATGAAAAAGAAATACAGTTGTAAGAAAGTTGTACAACTGTACTTAAAGTGGATAAAATATTTTCTTCATAATGTAATGGTTGTTTTGTATCCCTTTTTCTCCTTAATTTCATCATATTTCATGTATAGCTAAATAAAAGGACAGGAATTACAACAATTTACAGAGAAACATAGAGTAGAGGGGCTGGTATGATGAAAGGAAATCTTACTTATTATTTTGTCTTAAATCCGCTAATCATCTTTCTTGTTTACGCCCTTTCACCTATCTTGTTTCATAAAGAAAAATATATAAATATGAAAGATGCACTAGGAATACTTGTAGTTTACTATGTGCTAATTAGTGGGTATTACTTTATGGATGTTATTAGTAAAAGAATGAAGAAAAACGGTAAAGACAAATAAAGAGTTTTAGTACATAAAAATCGATGGAGGACAACAAAATGACTGAAAGTGAAATGAAATTCCGTGATACGACCATTCGTAACTTTTTCGATAAAGAGGATCGTTTAAAATCGATTCCAGGTCAAAAGAAGAAGAAACTAGTATTGTTAGAGCATTTAATTAGCAAGTTAGATGCTGGAAATCAATATACAGAAAAAGAAATTAATACATTTATAAAACAATATCATGATGATTTTTGTACAATTAGACGTGAATTTATTGTACACAGGTTTATGGATAGAGAGGATAATATGTACCGTATAAACGGGAGAGAAGTTTGGACGAAGTGGGAGGAGTTAAAATAATGAATCAGCGAGGGGATCCCCGCTGATTATAAGCCTGTGCTAGTCTTGCTGTTTCTTTGTAGTAAGTCTATGAACGCTTCAACATTCGAACTTGTAATGTACCCAAGCGTTATATATTCATCTTCATAGTAAAATATTATTTTTTTGTCAAAGATTCTTCTCTTCGTTTCTATGGATAGAATTTTTTCATAATCAAATTCGGCAATGAATGTGTTTTTATATTGGCTAAAAAAGAGAAGTCTTTGATTAGTAGCAAGTAACATGCCAGGATACGGGACTTTATGCGTAATCATATAGCCAGTAAGTGAACATTTTAAAGTAGATAAAATATTTTCTTCTTTATGTAATAGTTGTTTTGCAGCTGTTAAGATTGGATTCATTGTATACATTCCTTTTATTTTGATATATGAATATTGTATCAAGAGTAAAAAGATTCTCAATATGTAATATTGCATATTGGCCGTTTTATAGTTGTAATATTATTTTTAAAAAGAAAAAGTACGAGGTGATTCAATGATACGGTTAGTAAAAGAGACTGATGCAGAAGCAATTATGAATATTAGAAAAGAAATTATATTATCGGAAACTACTACAAAATTTTTCATAGTATCCCCAAAGAAGTTACCGAATGATATGAATGCAGAAAGAGAAAAGATACGGAAAAGTAATGAGAAAGGTAATCTTTATATCGTGTATGAAGTAGATGGGAAGGTAGTTGGCTTTTTAATTTTCAACCGATATGAACTAGAACGGTTACAACACGCAGGCAGAATGGGAATGGGGATTAAAGAGGCGTATTGTAATCAAGGCATAGGCACAAAATTAATTGAATTTCTTATTAGATGGGCGAAAGGGCAGAAAGGTTTAGAGAAAATTTGTTTAGGTGTAGTTTCTGTTAATGATCGGGCAATTAAAGTGTACAAACGTATGGGCTTTGTAGAAGAAGGCAGACAACGAAAGCAAATTAAATATGAAGATGGATCATATGGAGATGACGTATTGATGGGGTTTTATATTGAATAAAGGATATATGGTATTAAGAAAAGGAATGTACATAACGTAAATTTCTAAAAGCAGTATATTGCCCCTGCATTAACAGACTTTTCCCTATGTATAATATTAATATAGTAAAATCATAACAACCGATATTGCAGTTTCCAATAATATACTATATAATCAATTTAAGAAAACGTTTTCATGCAAAGGGGGAGAATTTCGTGTCGACTATAGAGGACGTGGCGAAATTAGCGGGGTTATCAAGGACAACGGTTTCTAGGGTGATTAATAATCATCCATATGTTTCAGATGAGAAGAAAAAAAGGGTTCAATTAGCAATGAAGCATTTAGGCTTCGTTCCTAATTCTGCGGCGAGAAGGCTTCGTAAACAAAAAACGGAAACAATTGCGGTGCTCGTTCCAAGGATTACAAATCCTTTCTTCAGTAGATTTATCGAAGCAATCGAGATTGCTGCTTCTGAACATAAATATAAACTGATTATTTGTCAAACAAGGTATTTACCGGAAAAAGAGATGGAGTATTTACAATTATTATCTACGAAACAAGTAGATGGGATTATTCTATGTTCACTAGAAAATCCGTGGGAAGATGTAGAGCCATACTTACAGCACGGTCCAATCGTGTTGTGTAATGAATATATTGAGGAAGCAAATATTCCAACAGTGAAATTTGATCATGCGCAAGGAGCATACATAGCTGCGAAGCATGTGTTAGATCAAGGATATCGTAATCTTATTTTTTGCCGTGGTAACGAAACCAAAGTCGTTAGCCAGCAGCGAAAAATGGGCTTTTTACGTGCAATAACTGAGAAGAGCCGCCAAGTAGAAGCGATTGACTTTCTTGAAAACGCTTTCTCTTGGGAAGATGGAAAACGAATATTCCATGAAGTATTAAAGGACAAAAAAAATCCTACCGCGATTTTGGCAGGAGGCGATGAGGTAGCAGCTGGAATTATCTCAGAGGCGAAACGCCATAACTGGAGCATTCCAGATGATCTCGCTGTTATCGGTTTTGATAATCAAATATTATCGCAGATTACAGAACCAGGTATTACGACAATTGAACAGCCAATTGATGAAATGGCCCGAAAAGTTGTCGATCTAATGATGGATAAAATTCATACGAAAAATTATCGAAAAAAAGAATTGTATGAGTTTGAACTGGAGCTCTTGGTGAAAGGTTCAACGATGAAGGATAAGATGTTATTAGCCTAGTAGACTATGTCTGCTAGGTTTTTTTCTGTTCACAAACTACTATTCTTCGTGAACGCAATCATCACATTTGTTATGGTATGCTTCGTGCTGCTCATCAATTTCTTTCCCGCAGTGCGCACAAGTTTTCGTCGGTAAATTTCTAAAAAACTCCATTGGTTGATCGATCATGTCAATCCCTCCATTTCCATTTCTTACTATCATTGTATTAGTACAAAAAATAAAAGTCAACAACTGTTTTATAACAAAATTGAAAATTAATGAAAAAGTTTAGGAAATGGATTATAGTTAACAATGTAGGATGTAAGCAAAACATGCATTTCTACTCGGTTTTAGAAAGGATGGATACATATGAAAATGACTGTTGTCGGCTTTTGGGGCGGCTTTCCAGAAGCGGGAGAAGCAACGTCGGGGTATTTGTTTGAACACGATGGTTTTCGTTTACTTGTAGACTGTGGTAGTGGTGTACTAGCACAGCTTCAAAAATATATAACACCGTCTGATATAGATGCAGTTGTACTGTCGCACTATCATCACGATCATGTTGCAGACATTGGGGTATTGCAGTATGCGAGACTAATTACGAGTGCGACAACAAGGCAACTATCAGAACTACCAATATACGGTCATAAATTTGATGAGAATGGATTCCATTCTTTAACGCATGAACCGCATACGAAAGGAATCCCGTACAATCCAGAAGAAACACTTCAAATTGGACCGTTCTCGATTTCATTCTTAAAAACTGTTCATCCTGTTACATGCTTTGCGATGCGTATTACAGCTGGAGATGATGCTGTAGTATACAGCGCTGATTCAAGTTATATTCCTGAATTCATTCCATTCACAAAAGATGCTGATCTTTTCATTTGTGAGTGTAATATGTATGCACATCAAGAGGCTGCAAAAGCAGGGCATATGAATAGTACAGAAGTAGCAAGTATTGCAAAAGATGCGAATGTAAAAGAACTTTTATTAACGCACTTACCGCATACAGGCAACCCATCTGATTTAGTAACAGAAGCAAAACAAATTTTCAGTGGTCACATTACGCTAGCGCATAGTGGCTACGTATGGAACTCATGAGGTGATACGATGTTATTTATTGACAATAAAGGAATTACAGATCCTAGAATAAACTTAGCGATTGAAGAATATTGTGTGAAAAATTTAGATATTAACGAAACATATTTACTGTTTTACATTAATGAGCCTTCGATTATCATTGGTAAAAACCAAAACACAGTAGAAGAAATTAATGCGGATTATGTAAAAGAAAAAGGTATTCATGTCGTTCGTCGTCTATCAGGCGGAGGCGCAGTATATCATGATTTAGGAAACTTAAACTTCAGTTTTATTACGAAAGATGATGGAGACAGTTTCAGCAACTTCAAAAAATTCACAGAGCCTGTAACGAAAGCGCTTAGTAAATTAGGTGTAAATGCAGAACTAAGTGGTCGTAACGACATTTTAGCTGAAGGTAGAAAAATTTCAGGTAACGCGCAGTTCTCAACGAAAGGTCGTATGTTCAGTCACGGTACGTTACTATTTGATTCTGAAATCGATCACGTCGTATCAGCGTTAAAAGTAAAAATGGATAAGATTCAATCAAAAGGAATTAAGTCAATCCGTAGCCGCGTTGCGAACATTACAGAGTTCCTAAACGAAGAAATGACGACAGAGGAGTTTAGACAACTTCTTCTAGAAACAATTTTCGAAGGAGAAACAGAAATCCCAACGTATGAATTAACAGAAAATGATTGGAAAGAGATCCACAAACTTTCTGAAGAACGTTACCAAAATTGGGATTGGAACTACGGAAAATCACCGAAGTTCAACTTACAACATTCACACCGCTTCCCAGTTGGACAAGTTGATGTTCGTCTTGAAGTGAAAAAAGGAACAGTAACAGAATGTAAAATTTACGGCGACTTCTTCGGTTCATTAGATGTTCATGATATCGAAGAGCGTCTAACAGGCGTTCAGTTCGATAAAGATGCATTCACTACAGCTTTAGAAGGCGTAGATATTGCACGCTACTTCGGTAAC
Organism: Bacillus sp. TE8-1; assembly: GCF_008368855.1. Taxonomy (NCBI): domain Bacteria; kingdom Bacillati; phylum Bacillota; class Bacilli; order Caryophanales; family Bacillaceae; genus Bacillus; species Bacillus sp. TE8-1. The sequence continues at coordinate 90,492 of NZ_QPET01000012.1, forward strand.
ATTACAACAGAAGATTTCTTACATTTATTCTTCTAAAAATGAGGGAGGCTTCCATAACGGGCAGCCTCTTTCTTTTTGCGTAGATTGTCAGGTTTTGTCGGTAAGTCGATATATTTGAAAAATCGCCGATATAAACCGAGTTGCGCTGATATATTTGGAAAATCGCCGATATAAATTGAGTTGCGCTGATATATTTGAAAAATCGCCGATATAAATCGAGCTGCGCTGATATAACTGAAAAATCGCTCATATAATTTCATTTACCACAAAACATAAAATCACAGGACATCTGCCTCTTATAAAGGAATATATATATTCAAAAGGAGGCGGATTGATATGAAAAGGGTGATGTACGTTTTATTATTACTCAGCTTCGTCATCGGAATGACAGCGTGTAACAGTGGATTGCCCTCAAGTCGTACAATTTTGTCTATCGGAAAACCGGCTGAGGATAATGTTATATATTTTACGCATACAGATAACAAACGAAAGATACATGATATACAAGACATGTTTCAAAATAAGAAGTGGAAAAGAAATGAAACATTCAGCACTGTTAATAAAACACCAGATGTCGTCTTATCAATAGATGAAAACAACAAAGGGTTACCGACGTTATATGTTACGGTGTATTTTCATGAAGATGGAGCGGACGCTCTTAACTTGCACGGCGAGCATACGACGTTAAATAAAGAGGAACTTAATAAACTTAGAGAAAAGATGAATGCATATTATCCTAAAATGATTTCTGGTCTAGTTTCATAAATTACTTACAAATAAAATCCCCTTATTTTTCCAAAGTAAACTAAGAGAAGGTGGTCTGTCTATATGCAGTTAATAGAATATCACTTGCCACTTTAATTTTCTTTTAATATAATTAATTTAGAATTTTTAAATATTCTAAATTTTATAAAGGTGGGGTTTTTGTGAATCTCGTTCAATCTTTGGCTGAAACGGCAAAAAAGAAGGGGGATAAACCGGCTTATATATTTATGGATCAGTCGGTCTCATATGACCAATTAAACAAAATGGTCACAAGGTTTTCTGGCAATTTAGCAGAAATGGGCATTGGAAAAGGGGACAATGTCGCATTAGTTGTTGGGAACTCACCACATTTTTTGGTCGGTTTATACGGAACAATGAAAGCCGGAGCAACTGTTATTCCAGTTAATCCAATTTATACAGCAGACGAAATGCATTATATTTTACAAAATGGAGATGTAAAAACAATCATCGTACTCGACGTCCTTCTACCTGTTATACAATCTCTTACAACAAGACTTCCTTCATTAGAAAACATCATCATATGCGAAACCTCATCAGATTTTAACCATACAGAAACCGAAAAAATGAAAACGTTTACTAGTTTTGTGGGGAATGGAGATACAACTTACGAAGGTCCTGAACTAGATGAAGAAGATGTAGCGGTTATCCTATACACTTCGGGCACAACTGGAAAACCGAAAGGCGCTATGCTTACACATAAAAATTTATATAGTAATGCGAGCGATGTGGCTTCGTATTTACAATATACGGCTGATGACCGTGTTGTTGCGGCACTGCCTATGTTCCATGTATTCTGTTTAACAGTTGCGGTAAATGCACCGATTGTGAACGGGGCAACGATTTTAATGTTACCGAAATTTAGTCCGAAAGAAGTATTCCGTATTTGTCGTACGTACGAACCAACGATCTTTGCTGGCGTACCGACGATGTACAATTATTTATATTTATTTGAAGAAGCAAGCGCAGAAGATGTGAAGACGCTTCGTCTTTGTATTTCCGGTGGTGCATCGATGCCTGTTGCTCTTCTACAAAACTTTGAAAAACGTTTTAACGTTATTGTTTCAGAAGGATACGGTTTATCAGAAGCATCACCAGTTACTTGTTTCAATCCGCTAGATCGTCCTCGTAAACCAGGGTCGATTGGCACAAATATTTGGCATGTAGAAAATAAAATTGTAAATGAACTTGGGGAAGAAGTACCTGTCGGCGCAGTCGGCGAATTAATCGTTCGCGGACCTAACGTTATGAAAGGATACTATAATGCACCAGAAGATACAGCTGCGACATTGAAAGACGGCTGGCTATATACAGGTGACTTGGCGAAAATGGATGAAGAAGGTTACTTCTATATCGTTGATCGTAAAAAAGATATCGTCTTAGTTGGCGGTTATAACGTATACCCTCGTGAAGTAGAAGAAGTATTATATACGCACGAATCAGTAGCGGAAGTTGTTGTAATCGGTGTTCCTGATGAAAACTTAGGAGAAGCAGTGCGAGCTTACGTCGTTCTGAAACAAACGAACGTAACAGAAGAAGAACTAATGCATTACTGTACGTTACATTTAGCGAAATATAAAGTGCCGAAAAGCATTGAGTTTTTAATAGAATTACCGAAGAATACGACGGGTAAGTTGTTAAGAAGAGCATTGAGAGAGAAAGCGATGCAAGTGTAAAAATGAGGCAACCATCTTTGAAGGTGGTTGCCTCATTTTTTTGTGCATTGATTAAGCTGTGGTGCCATATATTTAAAGCTTCATATGACCAACAAGGAGGAGATATACATAGAACAGAAGGGATTAACGCTTACGGCGAGTGCAATATCTTATTTGTGAAATTATGGATGAACTCTGAAAATGATAAGAACGGTAATTTTAATCAAAATGGAGTAATGAACCGTGAATCAATGGCTACGTTGTTAGTAAATACATATAAATTAGAATGGAATGAAAATAGTAAGTTACCAAAAGAATTTGCTGATTTGAAAAATCATTGGGCTCGAAGTATGCCAATATTTTAGTTTAGCAAGAAAATTCAAATTCCAAGTTGACACATATGAATTACAGAATTAAAATGAAAAGAAATCGAATACAATACATTAGAAGCTAATCAGATAAACTGAAGGCGCACAATGTTCACATTTGTGAATATATTGTGTGCCTTTTTCTATTGTATAAACTAAGGGGGCTTAACGATGAAAAAGTGGGGTAAGACAGCGTTTATGAAAAGTACAGGTGTTTTATTATCAGCAGTTGTACTTTTATCAGGGTGTGGTTCGGCAACATCCACTAGTAATTCTGAAGGAAGTGGAGATAAAAAAACAGTTGAGCTTTTAAATGTTTCTTATGATCCAACTAGGGAGTTATATCAAGATTTTAATAAAGATTTTGCGAAGTATTGGAAAGAGAAGCATGGGCAAACAGTAAATGTAAAACAATCACATGGGGGATCTGGAAGTCAAGCACGCTCTGTTATTGATGGCTTAGAAGCAGACGTTGTTACACTAGCACTTGCTTATGATATTGATGCCATTAGCAAGAAAAAACAACTAGCAGAAGATTGGCAGAAGCGACTTGCGAATAATTCCACTCCATACACGTCAACGATTGTATTTCTTGTTCGAAAAGGAAACCCGAAAGGTATTAAAGACTGGGATGATTTAACGAAAAAAGGTGTGTCTGTCATTACACCAAACCCAAAAACATCAGGCGGAGCACGTTGGAACTATTTAGCGGCGTGGGGATACGCATTGAAAAAATATAATAATAGTGAAGATAAGGCGAAAGAGTTTGTTAGCCAAATTTATAAAAACGTAGAAGTATTAGATTCAGGAGCGCGCGGAGCAACGACAACATTTGTTGAAAAAGGAATTGGTGACGTATTAATCGCATGGGAAAATGAAGCGTTATTATCCCAAAAAGAGCTTGGAAAAGATAAATTTGAAATTGTAACCCCTTCTATTAGTGTACTTGCAGAACCACCAGTAGCGGTTGTAGATAAAGTCGTTGATAAAAAAGGAACGAAAAAAGTAGCAGAAGGGTATCTCGAATATTTGTACTCAGAAAAAGGACAGGAAATTGCGGCAAAAAACTTTTATCGTCCGCGTAATGAAAAAGTAGCAGAAAAATATGCATCCCAATTTCCGAAAGTTCAATTATTTACTGTAGATGAACTATTTGGTGGTTGGAAAAAAGCACAGGAGAAACACTTTAATGACGGCGGCGTATTCGATAAAATTTATCAAAAATAATGCGTACTGCTAAAGGGGGATGAGGTGAAAGAGGATGAGGAAGAAACGTGTTTTACCAGGGTTTGGATTATCGCTTGGATTTACAATGTTGTACATGAGTTTATTCGTACTTATACCACTTTCTATCATATTTATTCAAACTTCACAGTTAGGTTGGAAGAAGTTCGCTGGGGTTATAACGAACGAGCGTGTGTTGCATTCCTATCAAGTTAGTTTTACAACTTCATTTGCAGCTGCTATTGTAAATGCCATTTTCGGTTTATTAATAGCTTGGGTGCTCGTACGCTACAAATTTCCAGGGAAACGACTATTAGATGGACTCATTGATTTACCGTTTGCACTTCCGACAGCTGTAGCTGGTATTACACTTACAACGCTTTATGCGGAAAATGGATGGATTGGGAAAATATTTAGTCTGTTTCATATAAAAGTAGCTTTTACACCACTCGGAATTATCGTTGCGCTTACTTTTATCGGTTTACCATTTGTTGTTCGAATGGTGCAACCAGTACTGCAAAATATTGATAAAGAAGTAGAAGAGGCAGCTTCGAGTTTAGGTGCATCCCGCTTGCAAATATTTGTGAAAATCATTTTACCAGAAATCTTTCCCGCTCTTCTTGCCGGTTTTTCACTCGCATTTGCAAGAGCATTAGGAGAATACGGATCTGTCGTTTTCATCGCAGGTAATATGCCGATGAAAACAGAAATTGCACCACTGATGATTATGACGAAACTAGAACAATATGATTATGCGGGGGCAACAGCTGTAGCGACCGTGATGCTTATTATTTCTCTCCTTTTCCTTCTCCTTATTAATATGATTCAAAGCTGGAGTAGAAGGCATGAACTAAAAAGTGAATAGGGGGAGAGGAAATGGAACCAACATTATTAGAAAAGAAAATAGTAAAAAGCGTATCAGCTAAAAAAGAATCTAAGCTTGTACCAGGCGTATTAATTACGATTACAGTTTTATTTTTATCTCTCTTTCTATTACTGCCACTCATAACTATTTTTCTAAAAGCCTTTGAAAGAGGGATGGATGTATACATTGCCGCTATTACAGATCAAGAAGCATTTTCAGCAATTAGATTAACGCTTCTCGTTACGTTAATCGTTGTGCCTCTTAATACGATATTTGGGGTAGCGGCCGCGTGGCTTATTACAAAGTTTCAGTTTAAAGGAAAACAAGTATTACTCTCTCTTATTGAACTGCCGTTTGCTGTGTCACCAGTTATCGCAGGATTAGTATTCGTTTTACTTTTCACACCGAGGGGTGCTCTTGGCGAATGGTTACTTGAACATGGAGTGAAACTCATTTTCTCTGTACCAGGCATTATTATCGCAACAATCTTTGTAACCTTCCCGTTCGTTGCACGTGAATTAATTCCGATTATGCAGGCGCAAGGGAAAAGTGAAGAAGAGGCAGCTTTATCACTTGGCGCAAGTGGCTGGAAAATGTTTTGGCGCGTTACGCTTCCAAATATAAAATGGGGTCTTTTATACGGCATGATTCTATGTAATGCCCGTGCTATCGGTGAGTTTGGAGCCGTTTCTGTCGTATCAGGTCACGTGCGTGGCATTACGAACACGATGCCGCTCCATATTGAAATTTTGTACAATGAATATCAATTTTCAGCAGCATTTGCAGTAGCGACGTTAATGTCATTAATTGCAGTGTTTACACTCGTTATAAAAAACTGGATTGAATGGCGAATGGAAAAACGACAATAAGAGGGGGATTACGGTGAGTATTCAAATTCAAGGTGTATCAAAGCAATATGGTACATTTCAAGCACTAACAGACATTCATTTGGATATTCCAAAAGGCGAACTTGTTGCCTTATTAGGCCCGTCAGGTTCTGGGAAAACGACGTTATTACGCATTATTGCAGGATTAGAAGAAGCGGATGGAGGCTCTATTTCATTTGATGGAGAAGATTTAACAGACATTCACGTGAAAAACAGGCAAGTCGGTTTCGTCTTTCAGCACTATGCGCTCTTTAAACATATGAATGTATTTGAGAATGTCGCTTTCGGTTTAAAAGTAAGAAAGAAAAGCTTAAGACCGTCAGCAGAAGCGATAGAAGAAAAGGTAACAGAATTATTAAAGCTCGTAAAAATGGATGGCTTTGCTAAACGTTATCCAGCGCAATTATCTGGTGGACAACGTCAACGTATTGCACTAGCCCGGGCACTTGCAGTCGAACCGAAAATTTTATTACTTGATGAACCGTTCGGTGCACTCGATGCAAAGGTGAGAAAAGAATTACGAAGATGGCTCCGGAAATTACATGACGAATTTCAAATTACGAGCGTATTCGTAACACATGATCAAGAAGAGGCGTTAGACGTTGCAGACCGCATCGTTGTAATGAATGAAGGCTGCATTGAACAAATGGGAACACCGGAAGAAGTATATGAAAACCCAGCAAGTCCGTTTGTATATGACTTTTTAGGAAATGTAAATTTATTTCACGGCCGCGTTCATAAAGGAAAGCTAAATGTAGGATCGGTCGAACTAGAAGCACCAGAGCATAAGCACGTTTCCAACGTAGACGGAATAGCCTACGTAAGGCCGCATGACTTATCAATCTCTCGTACGAAACAAAGCATAGATGCAATCCCGGCAAAAGTATCTTATTCTCACGCGGTCGGAAATGTCGTATATGTAGAATTAAAACGAGACGGAACAGATGAATATTTAGAAGCAGAAATTACGAAAGAACAGTTCAAGCAGCTGAACATTCAAGCGGGTGATTGCGTATACGTACAGCCGAAAGAAGTGAAAGTGTTTATTCCGGAGGATTTTGTAATTTAAGAGTGTTCACTCTTAAATTACAAAATCTATTAATAAGAAAAGGTCTCCTAAAAGATATTTTAGGAGACCTTTTCTTTGTTTATCGTAATAACTTTTTCTCATATGAAATGTAGTAGGAAGTTTGTATATATAATAGCGGAGCGTGTTCAAACAACTATTTGATACGAGTAGTAATGAAGATATTCTTCCTACGTTCTTACATAAAATTTTTAATTTTGGATATTTGTATCATATGTTTCTGCAACAAACACAAAGTCTACATGCTCTTTATCAATAAAAATACTTGTTTTAGATGGAAGACCTGTTATGGTAGAAACAATATCAACCTCAACAAGGTCAAATCCTACACGATAAGCATCTTCAATTTCAATTCCACCAGTTAGAAAATGCAATCCATCCCCAAATGACTTAAATACAAATACATTTTCTTTCAAACTTTTATTATCCATTTCAATCCATTCTTCGTTAATATAAATCTTAAATGTCGTGCACTTTGGAACACACTCGATGTGATGTATTCCTTTATAACTATTAAGCGAAAACATATAGGTATGAGTTTCTTTAAAGTTAATATCTATCCCGTATTTAAAAGCAAAAGTTTTATATACCATCTCATAAAACAATGGCATTACAATATCATCCCATGCGTCATAGGCAAAAGCATGAATTGGTATTAGATGAGGATATAAACTTACAATCGCTTTTTGAAAATTAAGTAAGATGGTTGTATCTGTAATTTCTTTTAAAGAATCATCTATTTCATGATCATAATCTTTCGAAATTCTGTTATCAATCATATGACAAACTCCTTACATAGTCTTCTATATACTGCGTTTTTCCGCATCATCAGTTTGTTCCTTCTTCAACTAAATTGCAAGTTTAACCGATGATTCCAAAAAAGCCCTTGTCTTATTTTATCAATCGTTAAATGGATTGGGATACTACAAGCATTAATGAGATAAGAAATCGTTTTTTCTTTTTTATGATAGATGTATTTATTTTTAAACTGTATTTACTTTACTCTTTTTTTATTTAGATTTGGATATGTAACATTATTGTGTTGAAAAATATTTCAGCGAGGTGAGTTTATGAAAGAAAAGAAATGGTATAGGCAATTAGTCGTGATGGTGTAGGAGTATCATCTAAGGTGATTTTAAATGCTGTTAAAACTGGCGAAAAAGTTATACAAAGTGGCGGTAGAACTAAATCTACTAGTAAACAGGCTGTAGTAGTTTTAAATAAAAAAGGTAAAGTAATTACAACTTTTGCTAAGGGTTCAAAATAAACTGGGAAAGGAGAAGATAAGGTTGTTTAAATTAAATAAAGAGATGCACATTTTATTGAAACAGACATTAGAATCACAAAATAAACATTTACTATGGTTAAATGTTTATGAAGACTTAAGTATGATAGAAACTGAAAAAATAAATAAATTGAGAGATATTATAGTAGATGAATTAATGGAAAAAAGTTTTGATAAACGAGACAATATAAACGATTTGGGAAGAGCATTAGAAGAGCTAATTGATATCTTAGGAAATTTAATACCTTAGAAAATGTTAAGCTGTATGGCAACGTTTTTAGCAGATGGAAAGTTCCGTTAATTACAGAATGAAAGATTATATAATTTTTAACAATGCGCTTAATACGAGCGTAGCTATGATTAGAGAGTTTTGCATGTGTAGAATAACTCCAAAAATATAAGGATATATTCTGAGGGCGTATGATTATATAGTATATTTATTGATTCGAATCTTTAAAAGGAGAGGAAACATGGAGAAAATAATAGGGATTATTCTGATTATAGGTGGTATGATTCCATTAATTTATGCAATGATACAAATCTATCGGCAATGGAAAGAAAAAGGACCTTCTTTTGCCCTTAAATCAATAATTTTCCTAGCCGTAAGCATTTTGCTAGATACTGCAACAACTATTATATTGTGTATAGTAACAGTATTCATTGGTATTTGTTTAATTATCTACACATAATAAGTTCAAGAAGGCTAACTTATCGATTGTTACTAATTGGAGGGATTGGATGAACTTCATTTTACATGGATCTAAACATACAGTTTTAGCTTCCGTTTTTGACTCATTTCAAGGTAGGGAAAAAGAGTTTAATTGGCTTATAACAGACATGGAGATTGTCGCACATCAGGAAGAGAAACTTATCCGAGATTATCCTAAAATGTCGTATCCAATAGTTTGGATAGCAGGTGAAGATCTTTCAAATCTCGTAAAAAAATATAATCCTCAATTTATTTGGGGCGTACTATCTGCGTTTGATAAGTCTATAAACATTGATATTCATAATTTGCTTGTAGAGCCCTATGCAAATGGAAACGAAGGGCTCTGGGTACCAAGTCCAAATATTCAGCACCCTCAAGCAAAACTTGAAATTGTTTGTTGGGATTCCAGTTTGATGTTGTTATTAAGTAACGATATAAATATTGATGATAAATTTAGAAATTACTTTAAAGAAGCTAGGGATTTAAATGCCTATAATTCGAAATTTTGATTTTAATGGAGACAACATTAATCCGTTATACGAAAGAGATATGAAAAAGGGAACGGTATGCATACTCTACAAGTAGCGTATTATAAGGTGAAAAGCGGATTCTCTGTGAGGAGAATTAAATTATTATTGATTTATAAAAACAAATAGGAATAGATAAACTTAATATTATTAAATGAGAATAGTAGGATGGAATAGGGATAAATATGACTTTGAGAGAAAAGAAGGTGTATTATGGAGTTTACATTCGAAAAGGTTCAACGTATTGAAGATGCAAATATATACCGTATTAGTAATGTAACTGATATTTATGAAACAGATTTATTTGATGATTATAATCGTAATGTTGATAATTTAAGTTTACTTGTTCAAGAGAGGATTAATCAGTTTATTGTACATGTAGATAAATCTGAGGAAAAAAATGTGAAAGAAGAAATAGAGTCTAAAAACATTTCCTACACAGTTTTTGATTCGGGAAGAAGGAACATTTTCTTTGTTTTTGATTCTATCCCAAGGACAGAAGTATCATATATAATCAAGTATTTTTATGGTGTAAGTATAGAAAATACTTTTGCTATTATCAGTTTAGGAAATAGCGTTGGTATTAAACTAGAGGAAATAAATCAAAGTAAATTGATGAAGTGTTTAATGGGAGAATGTGTTGTACCACAAATCGAATTAGTTCCATCATCGGCGTGTGCATTTATCCAATATGATGGTGCGCTTTTAACAATTGCTAGTAATAATTTTGATATTTGTGCAACATGAAAATAATAAGATGTAATTAAATGATTTTTTTAGCGCAAGGAGATACTGGAGATGTCCAAAGTTAATTAATATATATATGTCACACCACTTATATTTTTCAGAAAAGGTGACTTTAAGAATATAGGAGGATAAAAGATACATGGATAAAGAATATGAAGAACTCATAGTTAGGAGTTTTTTTCAAAAAAAAATCCAGGATAGAATTATTTTTGAACTAACTTCACCTAAAAAAAGAGTGAAGGCATTAGGGCGTTTGGCGCATAACCATGATACTATCTTAAATTCTATGTATTTTGAATCTATCCCCAAAAATATGGTGTATGCTGAAGGAATATCAACGCAATTAAAAAAATATGGAGCAAAGGATTTTTGTTACGTAATGCCCCTTATTAGTGAAATTGATGGGAGTTTTATGGAATTAAAATGTGCAATAGAAAAAGTTATTTGGTGTGGTTTACCTTGTTTAATTTCATGCATATCGAATAAATTATTATATTTTCAAGCTGAGCGGGGGAGCGGCCCACCTGAAAGATATATTCTACGTAAAATTTAAAAGCAGATCCCTATAAAAAGATATATAAGGTAGGAGAAAGAGTGGCACCATCAATCCATTATATGAAACAGATGGAAAGCGTTCCCCGCTAAATAAAAGTAATAATTGAAAAGGATGAGTGATTATGAGGTTTTTTTTGAGTGGTGAATTAGAAGGGGAAATTGCTGAGGGATTTATAAATATAATTTCAGAAATTGGTAGTGACCTTGAAAAATTAAATAGTAATAATTATGGTAGCGAAGTAGAAGAAATAGCTATAATTCCTATAGTAGTTAACATAACTCCGGAATATGAAGATGCGGGTTTTCATAAAGAAAGAAAGCTCTTTAAAAGGAAGAGTAAAGAAGCAGATTTTAGATTAAGGATTGACTATGAAGCATTTTTATCTGCAGATTATGCTACGAGGAAAATATTGATAATTGGAAATATTGTTCAATCTATTAGACTGTTAGGGGAAAAGGCTACGTCGGACTTTAATGCAATAAAGTTAGAGCAAGATATTTTACAAGTTTTTAATATCAAAGAATTGATATAGTGGGACATTTTACAGGTGAATATTATGTAGTACGAAAATACTAAGGAACACCCTGTAGTTCCTCATAAAACATTATTTTAACTGGAAAAAGGAAAAGAAGAACATACTGTATGGTACTCTCTAGGAAAGAAATGGTGATACTATGAGATTGTATGTAGCAGATGATTCAGAATATATAAACGAAATGCTCTCATTTATGTTTGAGGATATGAGCAAGTATGATTGGATATTTGCAGATATGGTGCCGCACGTATTTAAAGGCGGAGCGGAAGTGATGGATACCATATTTGAGCAAGAAAAATTTTATATTTCAGGTGAAAATCTTTATAGCTTTTTGAAAGAGTATAAAGTTTTACTTATATTTGGAGTGGTGATTGCTGTGGAGAAAGGAAATGAAAAACTCCTTGAAAGTATTCCAGACACTCCAATTATTACAGAAAACAGAGAGTATTGGAAAGATGAGTACAATTTAACGTTGCCAGAATCATTAATGGAGTTTGGTTTTTTTGATACATCAATTTTAATGTTTGCCAGTGATGATGACTATAGCATAGAGAAATTTGAAAGGAAATCCATCGAGTTTTGGAGAGACGTATATAAGTAATTAGTATCTCCATGAGCGGGGATACTTCGTATTGATGCAGAAGAGCTAGTGTTGGCTCTACTTTTTTCTATATGTATTTTATAAACAATTCGATATAATCTTGATAACAAATTAATGGTAGTTTAAGATGCATGGTAATGTTACATATTAGTATGATGTGAATGCAAAACGATTGTTGAATCTTTCTAGTAAAAATAGAATAGCTGCATTAAAAATTTACAATGAACCTTATGCTATAGGAAAAGAAAGAGGGAATTGTTGATGTGGATAGCGTTTCTAGAATTTTTAGAGTTTATTATAGTTTTGAGTTTAAGTCTTATATTAACATTGGTCGTTTTTTTTCAAGAAAATTATCTGTTTGATATTAAAGAAAGTATTAGTAAGAATAGGTTTTTGTTTATTATTCCAATCATACGTATGTCTCTAGGAGTGTGGATATTATATGTTACAGAAACTACTATAATTGCTGTCTCAAAAGTGACTGCAATTCAATTAATTATTTTACTTCTTTTTTGGGCATGTTCGAAGTATGTACAAAAAACTCGTGAAAATTGGCTAATTACTATAGTTGCTTTTGTTATTTATGGTGTTGGTACATACATGTATATTCAGTTTGCTTTTAGAGGCTATTAATATATCACCAGAAAAGTTAGTGGTTAGAAAGATGCATTTGTTAAATGTGTATATGAAGGAAGAGCGAATATAGGCTCTTTTTTCTTTATATATAGGATAGGACATGTATCTAATCCTCGTGGGACAAATCAAAATAGAGAGCGGAAGGAATTATATGAACAAAAAAGAATTAAAATTAAAGCTACTGCAAGGTCTAATTGAAGATTTTTCTGCTATGTAATATTTAGAGGTCCTAAATATTTTTAGTTGTGGGGATGTAATTACAATAAGTTTTATAGAAACATTGTGTAGATTAAAGTAGTTCTCTTTTGCAGAAAGTAATGTTGTAGATGATGATTTTAGTGTCTGTAAAGGGATAGAATTTGGTAGCTTTATGGATAAGAGGCATTATTCGCATGAAAATAAGAGTTTTAATGGTATACAGGAGGGTATTATAATGAAATTCCCAAAAGATGAAGATGGACAAGTATTAAATATGTTATATAAACAAGGTATAGATTTTAATGAAAAACATATAGTAGATTTCTTTATTGCAATTCCTGATCAAGGTAATGGAGAAAAAATAATTGGCAGACTACAAGAGCTGGGCTTAAATTGTGAATTAGATTATAATGAAGAATTTGAAGATTGGACATGTACTTGTTCTAAAGAAATGTTCTTAATTTATGAGGATATCGTAGAGATGCAAAAGGAATTGAATAAACTGGGTGAAGAGTTTGGTGGATATACAGATGGTTGGGGTGCATTTGTGTAATAGTGAATTTAATTATCGTGATAAAATAAATTAGATGGAGTAAAGAAACTATTTATGGAAAGAAGGGCTTATATAAGTTCTTCTTTCTTTGTATATATTAAGATATCTTAGTGGTAGAAAGGTATATGATATGTGGGCGGGGGGCTACCGGTAAAAGCCCGATTGGTAAGGACTAATTAAAGTTTCACTTTATATAGGTTTTGAGAGAGTAAGATATATTGTTTGTAGTGAGATCTTGAATGAAGGGAGCGTGTGATAATTGGCAATGACGGATGAACAATTCGAGAATTATCTTGTTATGTGTTATGACAAATTAGAAAGTAAACAGCAAAAATTCATTTCGGATTATAATATCTATAACTTTGATGAGTATTGTTATGATCAAGATCGATGTATATTACAGTTTAAAAAAAATGGTCAAGTGTTACTTGAATTTAGTGTTGTTTTTATAGGGTCTTGGTCTGAAAAGAGTAACAGTTGGATGTGGTCTTGGGCTAATGAGAATGTGGCTGATTATGCAAGAAGTAAGTCTAACTGTTTGAAAGATTTACAAAAGATTACAGGAAGTGAGGTTTTTATAAATCCACTTTTTGAATGCGATCAAGAAATGGCGTATGAGCTAGCAGCCTTTTCCATTGAATATTTAGATGCAGAAGGAATGTATATGGCACCAGGTGAGAGAAGTGATGTATTTATGGCTGTTATGTCACCGCGTGCGTTGTGAGTAAGCATATTAAAAATATAGATAAGGTAGAATGAAAAAGGAGTACAGTTTAATAAATTAATAAAAGGTATCATAGGTCCCTGATGCCATGGTGATAAATTTAAAGGAGTGAATTATATTGCTTGAAGTAAAGTTTTACGATTGGAAAAAAAAACGTCCTAAAAAACATTATTTGCTTGTACATGAAATTAGGATTTTTGAGTTGATTTTCGCAAAGAAAGTTAGCGAGTTTGAGATGGGATTAAAAGAAATTGAGAAAGTTACTGTTTATTGTTTAGCTAAGGAGCACACTGATGTTTCATATAAAGTGAATAGGGCATCGGGTGAAATTAGTATACTGGTTCCTTATGATTTTATGAATTTCTTAACACTGGAATCAGTTGAAGAGAAATACAAAGAGTTTTGCAAATTAGTACGCCAATATGTTGTCCCTGGACTTGAAGAAAACTCTACTCTTTCATCATCTATTGTTAAAGGGTATATAGAGGAGACTTTAGAAGAGATTGTGAAGCAAAACTATGAAGGGATATTTTTAGTTGGGAAGACACCTAAGAAAAGCCCAAGCCGTAAGAAGATAGCCATATTAAAAGGAATTCATCGTGTTAAAGGTTTCCAGCTACGATGTGAAGTGTATGATGAAAAGGGATTAAAGATTCGAGATCAATTATTGGTGGAAGAGGTAGGGAATGAAATGGTGTATGCAAGATTTTTGGGTACATTAAAATGGGAAAGTGAAAATCTAATAGTAGTTCAATCTAAATCCAGTAGTTGGAAAGAAGAAATCTATCTTTAATAACAAGGTTGTATAGTAGAAGGAGGGTTGTAGAGCATAAATGAATTTTTTTCGAAAAAATAAATTAAGTGACATTCAGAAAAAATACTATGAACATTTTGGAGAGCCGATTCAATTTGTTAATTATTATAGCCGCGGATCGGTTATGTATTTTCAAACGGATGATACGCTTTATTATGTTAATTTACTGAATGTATGAGGTGATAAATGTGAATGAACGTCTAAAGAAAATTGCAATGTTAAGAGAAAAGGTAGAGGAAAAGGCTACTAGAGAAAAGTTTTTAATGTTATGTCCGTCTATAAAAGAATTTGAGATTATTAGCGGGAAGAAAATTGCTTCATTAGTAAACTTTTTAATTGATGAAACACCGAATCCTATCAAAGTTATGAGTGAATTAAATGCTGAACAAGTTATCAATGAAATAAAAGAATTTGAACGTGAATTAACTAGTTTATTGTCTAAGAAGATTATTGTATGGTATGCACATGAAAATTGGGACTTTGGTGTGCAATTAGAATTAGAAGATTTCATGTTATATACAAAAGAAGTATTACATTTCATTGGATATGACGATGCTCAAAGAGGATTAATTTATTCTAGCCTTATTGTAGTAGATGAAGCAATGAGAAGTGCTTTTTCTTTTCTAAAGAATGAGTATAATGTCGAGATAGTACTATGGAAAGAAGGCTGAATGTATTAGAGTGTTTTGAAACAAATTGGATGAATGATTGGATTTATTATTAGAAGAAGTGATACGTGGTTTAGTGTGATAGAACGAAAAAGAGAGTCTTCAAGGGATATGTATAAGAGAGTAAAGGAGAGAAAATATGTCTTTTTATAAAGAGGAAATAAAAGGGGATAAATTGATTATAAGTGATGAAAGCATTGATATTTTAATGGATGCTTTTCAAAATAAAGGTAAAGAGATGCCTAAAAATATATCATGGAATTTCATAGCGACGGTATTACTCGCGGGATCTTATTATGAATAAGTAAAAAAACGAAGAGTCTAAATAGTCCCTTCGTTTTTTTACTTATTTTTTCTCTACTAACTTTTTATTCTTCCAATCTAGTGTAAATGATTTATTAAATGTTTTTTGATCAACGTCTTTTACGTTGTTTCCAACCCAGTTTGCAGTTCCGAATGTGTAGCCTGGACGAAGTTGGTAGTCGTCGGCGTGTTTTGTATAAGCGACTTGTAAGTTAGATTGATCTGTATTTTTTTCAGAGATAACAACAGCAATCATACCAGGAGAGAAACCGCTATTTGTTAATGCTGGAAGTTGATCCATCGGTATTAAATTACCTTTTGCATCAGATTCATATAGGTATGTGCGAGAGTACATGAAAAGTTGGTTTCCATATAAAGAATGATAGGAGTCACGTGTATAAATACCCCAGTTTTGATTGTTATATCCGTTAAAGAATACGTTCCACTTTACGTTTTTGTTTGTTTGGTCAATTAAATTTGTTTTATAACTAGTTTGTTTATAGCTTACAGAGTCAGACCAAGTGACTTGACCAGTTGCACCAGCTTCACCGCTAGGGCCATTAGGCGTTACAGAAGCTTTAACAGAGCCACCAAGTTGATAAGATACGCTAGATGTTACAGTCGTTTCTTCTACAGCATTTGTAGGTGCTACGTTAAAGAAACGAGCGCTGTTATCTTG
This sequence comes from Bacillus sp. TE8-1, assembly GCF_008368855.1. Lineage (NCBI taxonomy): Bacteria > Bacillati > Bacillota > Bacilli > Caryophanales > Bacillaceae > Bacillus > Bacillus sp. TE8-1. The sequence continues at coordinate 106,896 of NZ_QPET01000012.1, forward strand.
AAGGTTAAATGCAACATCATATTGTGAAGGATAACGTAATGTTGCACTAGCGCCAGGGATTGGGTAGTTATCAATAGGTGCATCACTTATAGTAGGATTTGCTTTTAGAAAACTACCAGTTGTATTAATAACGGCAATCTGTTTATCAGCGCTTGGATCATCGATAAAAGTTACCTTTAAAGACATTGTCATATTATCAGCTTGATCATTATTAAATGTATTATAGCTCGTATGTGTTTTTGCATTTTGCCCGATATCTGTTACAACTTGTGACGTCGTTTGAGCGTAAGTAGCAGGTGTTGAAAGAGTTACAGCACTACTAGCAAAAACAGCGGATAATGCTAAACATTTTAAGTAGGTTTTAGAACGTTTCATACAATCACTTCCTTTTATCTTTGTCGATATATGTCGTATTACATTTATATCGTAACATGAAAATAAAACGTAATGGATGGTTATGCATAATTGCATAGATGAGTTTTGAAGGATAAAGATAATAGAATTTCATCCAACACTTAAGACTCGAAAATGTCCATTACAGCCGTTCTTAAAAATTTTAAGACAATATGTTTATCAATGTTCTTATTCTGAAGATTGAAGCGCTTAATATTTACGTTATAAGTGCATAACAAGTTATAATAAAAGAAATCAATAAGGAGGCTGGCTGTGAAGAATCTTCGTTATCTCAATATATTTACCATATTAATTATATACACACTACTTATGTTTTACATCGGCTGGAACGGATGGGTTTGGCTTCATGCGGTATTTGGCTGGGAATCTTGGGGATATTATGCTTTCATAGTCGCATTTATTTCATATGCGTACATTCTCGTGCAAGTGTTTAAGTTTTTGCCATTTCTGCGAACGATAGGTTCGATTTGGTTTGCGGTCATACAATATGCGCTTATGTTGTTGCCATTAGCTGATATTATGGTCTTTCTTTTACAGTTTTCAGTAGAGAAAGAAGCAGCAATTATTTGGACAGGGGCGGCTGTGATAGTTGCATTTATCTTTATCTTTGCGTATGGAGTATTTAATGCGTATAGTCCGGTAGTAAGAAAGTACGAGGTGCACATACCGAAAAAGGTAGAGGGGCGTAAAAGTTTACGCATTGCGATGGCTTCTGATATGCATTTCGGTAAACTGTCTGGCGTTTCGCATTTAAAAAGACTTGTTCGTCATGTAAATGAGATGGAACCTGATATTATTTTACTGCCAGGTGATATTATCGATGATCATCCAGGTGTGTTCATTCAAAAGAATATGGGACCAATCATGAAACAAATGAAAGCTCCATTAGGCGTATATGGCGTTTTAGGAAACCATGAATATTACGGCAGAGCGGTTCCAGAGTTTTTACAAGAGATGGATAAGATTGATATTCGTATTCTTTTAGATGAAGTGATTACAATTGAAGATGACTTTTATCTCATTGGAAGAAGAGATAAAACAGAGCGAGATCGCCAAAGCTTTGAACAATTAATGAGTACGGTAGATAAATCGATGCCTGTTATCGCAATGGATCACCAGCCATTTGAATTGAAACAAGCAGCAGCGGCAGGTGTAGATTTATTATTATCCGGTCATACGCACCGCGGACAAATGGCGCCCAATCATATTGTAACGAGAAGAATGTACGACCTAGACTGGGGATACGCACAAAAAGGTGCGTTCCACGCAATTGTTTCTTCTGGATTTGGATTTTGGGGACCCCCGCTTAGACTTGGTAGTAGGTCGGAGATTGTGCAGGTAGAAGTTACGTTTGAATAGGGGTTATGAAATAGAGAGTTGATGGCTCTCTATTTTTTTTAATAAAAACAAATAAAAATAAATAAAAATAAATATTTATGTTGGTGCTAATTTCATAAAAGAGATACGATTATAAGACTCGATTAAAATAAAGGGGGATTGTAAGTGATCATATCAGATGTACTATACGGAGAATTTGAAGTGGATCAAGTAGTAGAAGAATTAATTTCAAGTAAGTCTATGCAAAGACTAAAGGGAATTCATCAAAATGGTGCAAGTTACTTAGTGAACGAGAAATGGAATGTAACGCGCTTTGATCATTCAGTTGGTGTTATGTTATTAGTTAAAAAACTAGGTGGTTCAGTAGAAGAACAGATCGCTAGTTTACTGCATGACGTATCACATACTGCTTTTTCCCACGTGATTGATTACGTTTTTGATAATGAAGATGAGAGTTATCATGAAGAGATATTTAGTTCTGTTGTGAAAAACTCAGAAATTCCAGCGATCCTTGCGAAGCATGGTTATAACTATGAAGATATTTTATTAGATGATTCGAAGTGGACATTACTGGAAAGGTCAGCGCCCGAATTATGTGCAGATCGAGTGGATTATACGCTACGAGATATGTATACATACGGATATATTTCTTTAGAAGAGGTTCATAGATTTTTAGAGGATATTATCGCAGTAGAGGGGAAAATGGTCCTTCAAAGTATCGAAATGGCAGAGTGGTTTACAGAAACGTATTACAAAGAAGTAATCGATTTCTTTATGAAACCAATGAATATTTACGGAAATGATATGTTAGTGAAAACGTTAAAGTTAGCTCTTCATAAAAAGGTTATTCATGCAGATGATTTCCTTCTTGAAGATGCTGAGCTTATTTCGAAATTGCAGCAATGTAATGATTCAGAAGTCCATGCTTTATTAAGAAAAGTTCATCCCAATGTAAAAGTAAAAGAAGATAGAGACGATTACGATTTGTATCAGAAAAATAAAGTCCGTCTTATTGATCCTCCGTTACTTCGTGAAGGTGAAGTTATTCCAGCATCTGTTGTGTCAGAAAACATAAGACAGATGAGTGATATTGCTTATGAAAAAGCGGTGAGAGGGATGTATGTGAAAGTGATTTCGAATTAAAAAAGAAGTAGCGCATCGTTTTTAGAGCGCTACTTCTTTTTTATTAATGATCAAACCAATTCCAAATCTCAATATCTCCAAGAGTCGCATAACGTACGTGCGGGGAGTTTTGTAATTTTAATAACTCTTTCGACGGGCCAGTAATGACAATGCCGTATACTTTTACGCCATTCTCTTTTACATATTCATAACGTTTATCTAAGTTTAATTCTTTCTCAGAAAGCGCTGCTATTTTGCTTACCGTTTTTTTATGGATAGAAAGGACGCGCATCATTTCGGTTACTTTGTCTTCTTGCGTTTTCTGCCCGTCATTTTCATTAGCGAGGAATCTTACATGTTCTGGAAACGCTATAGCTTCTCCGCCATGTAGGATATAGTCATCTACATTTTTTCTTTCTTGTCCTGTATCTAAAGCGTACCATAAAGGAGTTGGAGGGAGTTCTTGTGCCTCGAATATGCTATATAAAAGCGGTTCTAATTCTTTTAAAGTGTAAGCTTTATCAAAAGAGATTGCTACTTCTGCAACGGTTCCATCATGTACTTTTGCAAGTGTATCCCATACTTTTTTTGATGAATCCTTTAAATAATCACCCTGCTCTGTTTTTGGATGAACAAAGAAGAGTTTTGGTTGATAGAACGGATTCATCCAAGTTCGCTTCGTAACATCTACAGATGATAAGAAGCTTTTTGTTTCTATTGTACCGAGGGGCATTTCTTTTTTACCGACGGTTCGTACTAAATCAAATTGGCTATTCGTACGGAAAAAAGCTTCTACACTTGTTCCGCCTCCCATAACACGGCTATTTGGGATAGTTGCTTCAAGTGCAAGCGAAGGAACCTCTCTAATTTCTTCTCCTTTATAATAGTCAATATGGACGAGCATTCGGTAAAATGTTTCTTGCATGAGATCTTCCGCATAGTGGGAATCTCCGGTTAGGGAGAGAAGATAGCGAAATAAATCTTGCATATGCTCTGAGTAAATTTCTTCTAATGATTGTTTGTGTTTCACTACATTTCCCTCCCTTCATATATAACAACGAAATACATATAAAAAAGTTACAATTTTTTATGGAATTATAGTAAAAAACGTCAAGAATTGGATTGCGTTCTCTTTTATCATAATACATATAAGGCGGGTGAACAGAGATGGAAAGCTATGAAACACAAATTCAAAGGTCAATTGATTATATTGAGGAAGATGTAATGGAAAAACAAACGCTGCGTAATTTAGCGCGGGTTGCAGGTTTTTCTGAGTCTCATTTTCATCGTGTATTTCAGGCGTTAGTAGGTGATACGGTAATGGAGTATGTTCGAAAGAGGAGGTTAGCCCGGGCAGCTTATCAACTTTCTCATACGGATGAAAAAGTTATTGATATCGCGTTTGAACATGGCTTTCAATCTCACGAAACGTTCACGAGAGCCTTTAAAAAATTATTTCAAATGACACCGAGTGAATATCGAAAACAAGAAATCGAAACACCGATGTATTACAGAGTAAATGTAAAGCAAAGAAAATTAAATCCGTATTTAGGAGGCATACAAATGGAATATCGTATTGTAAATAAACCAGAATTTTTAGTGGCGGGTTATGAACTGAAGACGACAAGTAAAGAAGGGAAAAACCATCAAGACATTCCAGCATTTTGGCAAGAATATTTACAAAAAGATCTTGGAACGACGATTCCGAATCGTAAAGATACGAGCCAATGGGTAGAGCTTGGATTATGTACTGATTTTAATTTAGAAACAGGAGACTTCACTTATATTATCGGAATGGAAGTTACAGACTTTGAAAATGTACCAAATGAAATTGCAAAGCGTACTTTCCCGGCAGCAACATATGCAGTATTTACAACGCCGAAAGTTCCTCATGAAGAAATGGTATCGTCTATCCACCAAACTTGGAATGCAGTATTCTCAGAATGGTTTCCGCATTCAGGCTATGAACATTGCGGCGTTACAGAGTTTGAATTATACGATGAGCGTTGCCACGAAGATAAGAGTGAGTTTGCACAAGTAGAGCTTTGGATACCGGTGAAGAAAAAATAATAGGGTAAGAGCGAATCATTGGGAGATGGTTCGCTTTTTTTATAAGTGGATTGTTAAATTTGTATTGTTTTATCTGTAATACATATGAAAATGGTAAAATAAAGTAGCAATTAAATATTGCGGGTGGAAGGTTATGCCCTTTCTTCATTTTGTGAAGAAAGGAGGTGTAGTCGTATGGAATTTCTTTTGCAAATTTTGTTGGAAATTACAAAAACTATAGCTAGAGAAGGTATAGTTTTTGGATTTAAGAAATTAACGGCAAAAAAGCGCAAAAAGAAGACCACCCGTCTGCCTGCGAAGCGTGGGAAGTCTTCTAAGCGCAAATAAGCTTTAGTTGCAACCTTCCACCTTGCGGTAATTAGTTGCAGTGACGGGGTGTTGGAAGCACCTCGTCTACTTCATTTTATGCAAAACTTAGTTAGTTTATACTTCTATTTATAGTATAACAGTTTAGAAATGTATTTGTTAATAGTTTTATTTTTACTTTTACCTTTACCTTTACCTTGTATAGTAGGGAAGCAGGTTAGTATTGTCGTTTTTTGTCGGTAAGTCGATATATCTAGAAAATCGCTGATATAATTCGAGTTGCGCTGATATATTCAAAAAATCGCCGGTATAATTTCATATACCGTTAAAACACCTCAAAAAACGATTCACATAATTTCAATTACCGCGAAATTCTCCCATAAAAGAAAAAAAGACGCCACATAGCGTCTTTCTTACGAACGAAACGGAAACAGAAGAATAATCGTCGTTCCTTTTCCGAGTGCACTATCAACGGAAATTGTCCCGTTATGAGCATGAACGAGCTGTTTTGTAATGGCTAGGCCAAGTCCAGTTCCGATGTTGCTTTCTTCTGTGTTTGTTCCGCGGTAATATCGTTCAAATAGAAGTTCTTTCGTTTTTTCATCCATTCCTTTTCCGTCATCTGAAATGGAGAGTGTAAAGGAATTAGCGTTTTGTGATAATTTTACGATGACAGTAGTTGTTTCGTTATTATGTTTTACAGCATTTACTAGTAAGTTTTCGATAATACGCTGGAACCATTTTTCTTCAATGAAATATTGAATTTTATTTGAGCTCGGTACGAATTCAATATTTTGATTTTGAAGTGTTGGATTATTAATAAATTGCAATAATACTTTTTGGACGAACTGATTGATTTCAACGTTTACGTGTTGGGCAGGAAGGCTGTTATTTTTTAATTGATACGTTAAGCTTAAATCATCAATTAATGTCGTCATATATTGAGATTTCTCTTTCATAACACTACCAAATTGCTGAATATCACGATCAGTCCAGTTATATTGATTCGATTCGAGTAATAATGCGTAGCCATATATAGAGCTAAGTGGTGTTTTTAAGTCGTGTGTTAGACCGGTAATCCATTCTTCTCGTGTTTGCTGGAGGACTTGCCTCATCGCATCATTTTTTTTGAGTGTAATAGAAAGGTGTTCTAGTGAACTTGTTACATCTCTAAACAAACGGAATGACCATTTTTCTTTACCAGATCGCCGGAACCTGACGGGTTTTCCTTTTTTACTAATAGGTTCTTCATACTTTCCACCAGCGATATTTTTAAGCCAGCGCATCGCATGTAATAACGGTTTCCCGAATTTATTACCGTACCAAATAGAAAGAATGACTAAATAAACAAATACGATAAGAAGGATTAATCCGCATCCGATGAGAAACTTCTTAGTAAATACATCTTCAATTTCGTCATCTGGATAGTAGTGCTCATTTTTTGCAGTTACAACGAGAAGGTTGCCACTATTTGCATCGTAAAAGCTAGACGTGTTTTCTTTATGATTCCACGGTTCTTTTTCATTAAGGGCAATTTGTATTGCTGAAAATGTTTTTTTCTTTCCAGTTGGATAGGAAAAAACCTCTTCGCCATTTTGATTAAATATTTGAAGTGTTGCTTTTTCTTTAGACAGTAACTGTTTTTCTTGATCTGTTAATGCGAACGAATCCATCGTTAAAGAGGAATGCTCCTTTTGAATTGCTGTCAGTAACGCATTGCTTTTTAACATACCACCATAAATAACAAGTACTTTCTTTTCTTCTAATTCAATTTCCCAATATGTAAATTTATAATTACTTTCGATATGATGTTGTATATATGCGACTAAAGATGTCTTCGTATAAGCATTCGGAACATCATTTGGTGTATTAAAGTGGTAGAGGATTTTTCCGTTTTCATCTACAACTTGGAGCCAATCATTTTTCTCCTTTATTAAATCTTGCACTTCAGATTGTAACGAAATATGCCCATCTTCTGAAGAGATGTATCTTGAAATTGTAAAACTATCAGAATCTGGAATGTTAGGTTCGTATAAAGTACTAGTAAGAAGAAAAATTAAATAAGTAAAAGCAGCAACTACAGCGATAAGTAATGTAACTAAAACAAAAACGTGTTGCATGATAAATTGAATAATAAGTCGTTTATTAAAATTCATATCGTCATCCTACTTTGTAACGAACTTATAACCAAGCCCGCGAACGGTTTTTATATATTCTGGTTTACTTGGATCATGTTCAATTTTTTCACGTAGTTTTCGAATGTGGACCATAACAGTGTTGTCATCGCCATTATAGGCAGGTGCTCCCCAAACTTTTTCATATATTTCCTCTTTCGAAAATACGTAGTTCGGATTCTCGCAAAAGAAGAGTAGTAGTTGAAAGAGTTGAGCAGAACATTCGACAATGTGCCCATCTACTGTTAGTTCTGCAGAGTGCTGATCAATTTCAAATCTTCCAAATGAAATTGAGTGTGGTTTTTGTTCGTGTGGTACGGTTTGTTTCATATGTCTCCGAAGCTGTGCTTTCATACGTGCTACTACTTCTAATGGATTAAATGGTTTCGTAATATAATCATCTGCACCGTATGAAAATCCGGATATTTTATCTAAATCAGATGCTTTTGCTGATAGGAAGAAAATTGGACAATCTGTTTGTTGACGAATGATTGGACAAATATCAAAACCGGATTGTCCAGGAAGCATTACATCTAAAATAATTAAATCGTAATTGTTTTGCTTAGTTAGAGATAAAGCTATTTCAGCTGATGTTGCAGTTGTAATATGAGAAAAACCTTCTTTTTCAAGAATGGTAGTTAGTAATTGTAAAATTGCTGTTTCATCATCAACAAGTAAAATATTTGCTTGGTACATAAAAATCCCTCCTAATTTTCTCGAATATCATATCATCATTTTGTAACTTATGGAATTTTTAAGGAAATTTTAAGGTTTTCTTTCGCAAAAAATTAAGAATCAAATGATATGATAAAAGTAACATAGGGGAGGAGATGAGTGTGAATCCGTTTCAAGTGATGCGAGCTAGATATTTTTTGATTGTATTTGCACTATTAATTTTAATAGCGAGAAGTAGTGGCGAGTTACTAACAAGTACATTTCATATACAAAATTCTTCTTTTATAAATATCCTTATATTCTATATCCTTCCGATCGTATGGATTTTTTATGAGTATAGAAAGCATCACATTTCATTTTCATTGTTTGTTAATAAAAATGAAACATTTAACTTGGTGCAAGTTTTATACATTACGATTATGTTATGCATGTTTAGTTACGGGTATCTTATTTTGTATATGTATAGTTTTGCATGGATTACACCGGACTTTATTATGAATGCCCTGCATGAACCGATTGTAGATAGTACTGGGGGATATGTATATCAAGTCATTATGGTTGTATTCATCGCACCAATTATCGGGGAGTTTGTTTTTCGTGGATTTTTACTTCAACGCTTTGCAATAAAATGGGGAACGAGCATAGCAATCATCGTTGTAGCAATATTGTTTGCGTTGTTACATGTTGATTTCCTCGGTGCAGCCATATTCAGCATCGTATTATCAATCGTATATATTCGTACGAAAAGTTTACTCATGCCAATTGCAATACATATGTTAAACAATGCATTTGTAATAGGTGCGTCTTTTCTAATAAGTAGAGAAAAAATTATGAGTTTTGCCGATTTCTCAAATTATACGACATTCTTTCCTGGACTTATTATTTTTATAACAGGATTAAACTTAGTACTTATCTTTTTATTTGTTAATCGTAAATATTGGAGTAAAGAAGTGCCAGTTATATATGCAGAGCAGGAAAAGAGCTTTTCAGATGTAGTCGGGAGTAAATGAGATGAAGAAGACGGTTGAAAAAATATTAAAAGACATTATAGATGCTACGTCTATTACAGATATGTGTGATAAAAGCGTTTGTCATTGGATTCAACCTGTAGTAGATACGATTGTGTTTCCAGAGTATTACTTATTTTCTAGTACTCATTTAAAAGAAAATATTATTTCTCTTCTTATTGTGTTCGGGGTTTTACTAATATTTGGTCTAATTGTAGAAGAAATGATGAAGCGCATCTTCAGAAAGAATGAAGAGAAGTATATGTGGATTCATAAAGTATTCGAGAAAGTAATGGTGGCTTTCCTTTTGTTTTATGGTATAAAAACAATCATTTACTTTATAGCTTTGAAACATCATTAATTCGAAATTTGAAAGGGATGTATAAAATTATATGAATGAAACGATATCGTCAAATAAGTTTTTTTATTTGATTTTACTTAGTCTAGTGTTAATAACGACAGTAAATGTTATTTTGCGCTGGGAGGAAGCTTATTTTTTCATGTATTTAGCGCTCCATTTGTTGGGGATTTTATGTATAAGTGGTGGAGTCGTTACTGAAAAAAAGAATGAAGAAAGCGTTAACTATATGTGTGTGATCGGTCTTGTTTTACTTTTAGCTGTACAGGGTATTATGAAATATAGTTCTTTCTCTTTACAAGATTTTAGTTTATTAATAGATGTACTTCCTTAAAGAGGCTTTTTATGTTATCTAAAAAGCAAGTAGGGTACGTGCTGGTTTGTAAGTGCGATTCTTATTCCGGATTATGAACCGAAGAAAGTGTTTAAAGGTAGGTAAAACTCTTCTTATGTAGAAGAGTTTTTTTTATGTAAATAAAAAGATCCAGAGCAATTCACATAATAAGCTTGTTCTAATTTAGCGTGTACGAACTTACAATAATAATAGACAGGCAGCATAGAGGAGGGAATAGCGTGAGGAAGGTTATCGGTTGGTCGCTTTTTTTGTACGTTGGATTTGCGTTACTTATATATTGGTATTTATTTGGATGGAATCATGAACTTATTCCGGACATGTATAAGGGAACGAGTGCAGATCCAGAAACGTTTATGAGTACGAGAGAGCTTACGCTAAGCCAAGATTATTCGCGCGTGAAAAATTTACTATACTTTTTAGCGACGCCTCTTGAATGGATTATTTTATTATTTGTACTTGTGCTAGGTATTTCAAGAAAGTTTGAGAAATGGTCGAAGGAAACGACTAAAATAAGTGTTTTGCAAGTTGCGATTTATTTCTTTTATTTATCATTACTGACAACAGTGCTTGCCTTACCGATGCAATGGATTGGCCGGAAAGTGTCCGTTGATTACGGCATTTCAACGCAAAGTACACAAAGCTGGATAAAAGATCATGTTATCGGTTTTTGGGAAAGTTATGCGACTATGTTAATTGTAGTGACCGTTCTATTATGGCTTATCCGTAAATTTCCGAAGAGATGGTGGCTAGCAGGGTGGGCGCTCTCTGTTCCATTTACAATCTTTTTAACATTCATACAGCCTGTCGTTATTGACCCACTGTATAACGACTTTTCGACGCTGAAAAATAAAGAATTAGAAACGAAAATTTTAGCGATAGCAGACAAAGCGGATATTCCTGCTAAACACGTATATGAAGTAAATATGTCAGAAAAAACGAATGCATTAAATGCTTACGTAACAGGAATTGGCCCTAACGCCCGTATTGTAATGTGGGATACAACACTTAAGCAGTTAAAAGATAAAGAGATTTTATTTATAATGGCCCATGAAATGGGGCATTATGTTATGAAACATATATATTTTGGCGTTGCAAGTTATGTATTGCTATCGTTTATAGGTATGTTTTTAATTAGTCGTATTATAAATATGTGTATTCGCAAATGGGGAGATACATTGCAAATTTCAAAAGCAGCATGTTTCTCCATTTTACCTTTATTTTTCTTAATTTCTTCTATACTCTCATTTGCAGTACAACCAGCAACAAACTATGTTTCACGTATAGAAGAACGAGCGGCAGATCAATATGCTTTAAATATGACGAAGGATGGGAAATCTGGTGTGAAAACTTTTCAATATTTATCAAAAACGAGTTTAAGCCAAGTAAATCCGCCTGCGTTAGTGAAATTTTTCTTATACACGCACCCACCAATTTTTGAAAGAATTCATACGTTTGAACAATATGAGAAACAAAGCAAAAAGGAGTAGCATGATAGCTACTTCTTTTTTTATAGAGATATAAGTTTCATATTGGGAATATTTATCATTGCTTTTTATTGCGATTTTGTAAATAATAAGCTATAAAATTCTAAAAATCTATATATAAAGGAATAAAGGTGAAAAAATGTATTTTTTACAAAATTTAAAAGTGAAATATAAATTATTAGCGCTTATTTCATTAGCAGTTTTAGGTATGGTAATTATAAGCAGTGTAGCAATTAGTTCTATTAATAAGATTAAGCATGATACAGAGGTTGTAGTAGATGATTATCAATATTCTGCAATTTTATTAGAAGGAATGCTTCGCACACAAAATTCACTAGAATATAACCTACTAGAATTAATTACGGTATCACAAAATGAAGTGGCAAATAAAGAGGGGATAATTGATAATATTGAAAAGGATCTTAAAAAATATGATTCTTTATTAAAAGAATATGATGATGGTTTTAATTTAAGTAAGCAAGAGGATGAACTATTTCAGAAGATGAAGAAATCTTTGCCAAGTTATAAAGATACATATAAAAAATTATTTGAAAAGGCGAAGGCAACAAATGAGCCACAAATGGTAAATGAATTTCAGAAGGAATTAAAACCGAAGGGAATAGAGTTAGCTGGTTATGCAGTGGATCTAGAATCGTATGTTTCAAATTTAGCTGACCAAGTATTTAAAGATTCTCAAAAAATGATTGATCGTTCCGTTATTACCTTTATCATTCTTGTAGTAGTTACTACAATCGTTATATGTATAGTAAGTTATATTATTAGCAAGCTTATAGTTGCTCCTTTACAAACGGTTAGTCGTATGATGGAAAGAGCGAGAGAAGGAGATTTAACCGTACATGGTGATTATAATGCTAAAGATGAATTAGGTGTATTAGTAAGTAATTTTAACGAGATGATTGCAGGGCTAAGAACAAATATGCAAGAAGTAGAGAATAATATTCAGCTTCTATTCCAATATGCAGACGGAGTAGTATCTGCATCAGAAGTATCTAGTAGTGCAGCAAAGAAAATCACTATGGATATTGAAGAAGTTGCAAATGGTGCAGAGAGTCAAATGCAAGCAATGGAACAAACTGCGGGTGCGATGGAAGAGTTGACACAAGGAATGCAGAGTATAGTCAATACATCGTCCTCTGTAAATGAATTATCTGCTCAATCAGCATTAGATGCAGAGAGTGGTAACAAATTAATGAAACAAATGATTCAACAGATGGATACAATCCAAAATTCGGTACATAGCGGTGTGAAACAAGTAGAGACTATGAAAGAACAATCAGAAGAAATTGTTAAAATCATTGATGTAATGCAAGGTATTACCTCTCAGATTAACTTATTAGCATTAAACGCCGCAATTGAGGCTGCACGTGCTGGTGAAAGTGGTAGAGGATTTGCAATTGTGGCAGATGAAGTGCGGAAATTAGCAGAACAATCTAGTGATTCTGCAAAACAAATTGAGAATCTTATTACTCAAGTTATGGGAACAACGAACCATACGGTACATATGATGGGGAAGGTAGATAATGAGGTACAGGCAGGTACACAAGTAGTAATGCATACAGAAAAAGTATTTGGAACAATTACAGAAAAAGTACAACAAGTATCTGAGCAAATTCAAACGGTATCTATGTCAACAGATGAAATTGCAGCGAGTAGTGAGGAAATCTCGGCTTCTGCAGAAGACATGGCTCAAATTTCCCAAAGATCATCTGACCGAACTGATAGGGTAAAAGAGTCTATTCAACAGCAAGAAAAATCTGTTCAAGAGATTTCGGTTTCAATTGAACATATGCATAACGCAGCAGGAAAACTAAAACAAATAGTTGCCCAATTTACTCTTCAAAAGTAGTAGCATATTTGAGTGTTAATAAATATAAAAAATCATCCTCTTTTAAGAAAAAAGGATGATTTTTTTATCCCGCTATTTGCTGGGCAGTAAGACCTCCACCTCAAAATTCAGCGAAAGCGAGTTATCAGTGAAGGGGAATGCTACCTCTGAAATATAAACCATGAATATAGTAGCCTCCACTAGGTATCTCCTTTAGGTGCCAATAAAGGGAAGTTATAAAGTGAAAAGGAGTTTATAAAGAGATTGTAGAATGTTTTAGTATATAACACCTTAGATGTGACAACTTCCTTTTTGAAAAAGAAAGAAGGGAGTATAAAGCAGAAAGGTAGTGGAAATATTTCTTCTAGAAGATTTACATTTTATCTTACATTCACCAAAAAATAATACTCCTGAAACAATGAAGTTCATTTTATTTGAATGAAATAGGGAGAGAGGACAATGAAGAAAAAAATATTGGGTGTAATGATGATTGCGACAATGGCAGGAGGTATATTTGCAGGGACGAATGTGACGCCTGTAAAAGCGGAAGAGTATCCACAAATGATTGTGTTTGAAGATGTTCCATACGGATTTTGGGCATATGATGCTATTATGGACTTAGCATATCATAAAATTATATTAGGGTATGGAAACGGGAAGTATGGTGTTGGTGATCTTATAACACGTGAACAAGTAGCTGGGACTATTTACAGAACACTTGAGATAAAAGAAGAAGGGCCAGTAGCGAATCCATATAAAGATGTTTCTGATAGTACAACAACTTTTAAAAAGGAAATTTTGGCGTTAACAAAACGTGGTGTTTTTTCAGGGGATGGCCAAGGGAATTTTAGGCCGAAAGCACCAATCTCTAGAGCGGAAATGGCTGTCATTTTAAAACGAGCATTTAATTTTGAAACGAAACAAAAACATACATTTAAAGATATTCCAAAAGGCCACTGGGCAGAAGATGCAATTAGTGCATTACAATCTAATAATGTTGTGAGAGGAACTGGGAATGACATGTATGAATTAAATCGCCCTGTACCTAGAGAACAATATGCTCAGTTTATTAATAATGCGATTATTAATTATCATTTGAAAGAGGATTGGAAGTAGAGTGAAATATGAAAGCACAAATAGAAATATTTGTGCTTTTTTGTTTGTTTAAAAAAGAATTATTATTCGAATTTATGTATTTTTATGGTTATACACAAGCTTTATAATCAACCCGATGAAAAAGACATGATGTGTAATATGATTCACAAAACCGTCACGAAATGTGTCGAAAAATATATTGTCACTATACCATTTATTCTGTATATTTTTAAAAAAACATATACATATTGGGGAGATAATTTGATGAGCAAAAAATTATTAAAAACAGCTACAGCATTAACAATTATGGGTGGGGTGTTATTCTCAGCAGAGAGTAACAGTGTAAAAGCGGAAAGTGCACCGTTGCAAAAAACAAATACAATTGTATTTAAAGATGTACCAAAAGGGCATTGGGCATATGAGGCAATTCATGAATTAGCGGAACAAGAAATTATTTTGGGATATGGCGATGGAATATTCGGTTTTGGGGATAATGTAACACGTGAGCAAGTTGCAGCTTTAATTTACCGTGTGTTTGATATGGAAGAACAAGATGAATATGAAAACCCATATGGAGATATTGATGAAAATTCAACAAGCTTTATCGAGGAGATATTGGCTTTAACGGAAATGGGAATTTTCCAGGGAGACGAGAATGGAAACTTTAGACCGAAGGCGACGTTAACGCGTGCAGAAATGGCACAAGTTCTTACGAATGCTTTTGACTTACAGGCAAAGGGATCTCATAACTTTAATGATGTTTCAGCAAATTCATGGGCAACGAATGCAATTAGTGCAGTACAAACAAATGGTATTACAATGGGAATCGGAGAAGGTAAATTCGGTCCGTCTATGAAGGTAACGAGAGAACAATACGCACAGTTTTTACATAGAGCAATATTGCATGATATGGAACAAGGGCAGTAATAAAGTTTAACTAGTCAAAGTGAAATTTAAAAATAATACAAAAAGGTCGTTGTTGTATAACAGCGGCCTT
Organism: Bacillus sp. TE8-1; assembly: GCF_008368855.1. Taxonomy (NCBI): domain Bacteria; kingdom Bacillati; phylum Bacillota; class Bacilli; order Caryophanales; family Bacillaceae; genus Bacillus; species Bacillus sp. TE8-1. Next base: position 122,137 of record NZ_QPET01000012.1, read on the forward strand.
TTTTTGTATGAAATAAAGCGCGAAAGAATGGCGTTTTGAAAAAAATGAAATGAATTTTCAAAAAAAACTTCCTTTTCTGAAGATTTGTTATATAATATAAAACATGAAATCAAATCTGTTATAAAACAGTTTAAGAAGGGGATGCTAATATGTCGACGCAAACTTCACGGGTTACACTGCCCGGAGAAATGTTACCAGCGTACAACGAAATATTGACACCTGAGGTGCTTAGTTTTTTGAAGGAACTACATGAGAATTTTAATGAGCGCCGCATAGAACTTTTACAAAAACGTGTAGAAAAACAAAAGAGAATTGATGCAGGGGAGTTTCCGAAGTTTCTAGAAGAAACAAAACACATACGTGAAGCGGATTGGACAATTGCCAAGCTGCCAAAAGACTTAGAGGATCGCCGCGTAGAGATTACTGGACCGGTAGATAGAAAGATGGTCATTAACGCTTTAAATTCAGGAGCGCATCTTTTTATGGCGGATTTTGAAGATTCGAATTCACCAACTTGGGAAAACGCAGTTGAAGGTCAAATCAATTTACGAGATGCAGTAAAGGGAACGATTTCACATGAAAATGATAAAGGGAAAGAATATAGATTAAATGAGAAAACAGCTGTACTCATTGTACGTCCAAGAGGATGGCATTTAGAGGAAAAGCATATGCAAGTTGATGGGAAAAATATGTCGGGTAGTTTAGTAGATTTCGGCTTGTATTTTTTCCATAATGCGAAAGCTCTTTTAGCAAAAGGGAGCGGCCCATACTTTTACTTACCGAAAATGGAAAGTTATTTAGAAGCGAGATTATGGAATGATGTATTCATATTTGCTCAAAAATATATCGGCATTCCAAACGGAACGATTAAAGCAACTGTGTTACTAGAAACGATTCACGCTTCGTTTGAAATGGATGAAATTTTATATGAGCTAAAAGATCATTCTGCTGGCTTAAATTGCGGAAGATGGGATTATATTTTTAGCTTTTTAAAGAGTTTCCGTAATCATAATAAATTCTTACTACCAGATAGAGCACAAGTCACGATGACGGCGCCATTTATGCGTTCGTATTCTTTGAAAGTAATTCAAACATGTCACCGCCGTAATGCACCAGCAATTGGAGGAATGGCGGCACAAATTCCGATTAAAAATAATCCAGAAGCAAATGAAGCAGCTTTTGAAAAAGTGCGTGCTGATAAGGAACGCGAAGCTTTAGACGGTCATGACGGGACTTGGGTCGCCCACCCTGGACTTGTACCGGTTGCAATGGAAGTGTTTAATCACATTATGAAAACACCAAATCAAATTTTTAGAAAACGTGAAGAAATATGTGTAACAGAAAACGATTTACTAGAGGTACCGGTGGGAACGATTACAGAAGAGGGCCTTCGCATGAATATTAGCGTAGGTATTCAATATATTGCATCTTGGTTAAGCGGACGGGGAGCAGCACCCATTTATAACTTAATGGAAGATGCGGCAACAGCTGAAATTTCAAGAGCACAAGTATGGCAATGGATTCGTCATGAAGGTGGAAAACTAAATGATGGTCGTAATATTACGCTTGAATTAATGGAAGAGCTAAAAGAAGAAGAATTAGCAAAAATAGAAAGAGAGATTGGTAAGGAAGCCTTTAAGAAAGGGAGATTCCAAGAGGCGACAACGTTGTTTACAAATCTCGTTCGAAATGATGAATTCGTACCATTTTTAACATTACCGGGTTATGAAATTTTATAAAAAACGAAAAGGGGATGGAACAAATGAAAAACGAAAGAATCGAGAAGTTGCAAGAAAGCTGGGAATTAGATGAGCGTTGGAAAGGGATCACACGTCCATATTCGGCAGAAGATGTAATTCGCCTGCGCGGGTCAATTGACATTGAACATACGTTAGCGCGTCGCGGTGCTGAGAAGCTTTGGACATCGCTTCATACAGAAGACTATATTAACGCACTTGGCGCATTAACAGGAAACCAAGCGATGCAACAAGTAAAAGCTGGGTTAAAAGCGATTTACTTAAGTGGTTGGCAAGTAGCAGCTGATGCAAACCTTTCTGGACATATGTATCCAGACCAAAGTTTATATCCAGCGAACAGCGTACCTGCTGTAGTAAAACGAATTAATCAAACGCTTCAACGTGCGGACCAAATTCAGCATATGGAAGGAAGCGATGATACAGACTATTTCGTACCGATTGTAGCAGATGCAGAAGCTGGATTTGGTGGGCAATTAAATGTATTCGAACTGATGAAAGGTATGATTGAAGCAGGTGCATCAGGTGTGCATTTTGAAGATCAATTATCTTCAGAGAAAAAATGTGGCCATTTAGGTGGAAAAGTACTACTACCAACGCAAACAGCAGTACGCAATTTAATTTCTGCACGCCTTGCAGCAGATGTAATGGGAGTGCCGACAATTATCGTTGCAAGAACAGATGCGGATGCAGCTGATTTAATTACGAGCGATATCGATCCTGTTGATAAAGCATTTATTACAGGAGAAAGAACACCAGAAGGGTTTTACCGTACGAATGCAGGTCTTGATCAAGCAATTGCGCGCGGTTTAGCGTATGCACCGTACGCAGACCTCGTTTGGTGTGAAACGTCAGAACCAAATTTAGAAGATGCAAAACGATTTGCGGACGCAATTCATAAGGAGCATCCAGGGAAGCTACTTGCATATAACTGCTCACCTTCATTCAACTGGAAACAAAAACTAGATGAAAAAACAATTGCAAGCTTCCAAAAGGAAATCGCATCTTACGGTTACAAGTTCCAATTCGTAACACTTGCTGGATTCCATTCATTAAATTACGGTATGTTTGAACTAGCACGTGGCTATAAAGAGCGCGGCATGGCAGCATACTCTGAACTACAACAAGCAGAATTCGCAGCTGAAAAACATGGCTACTCTGCAACACGTCATCAACGCGAAGTAGGAACAGGTTACTTTGATGAAGTGGCACAAGTGATTACAGGTGGAACTTCATCAACGACAGCGTTAAAAGGATCTACGGAAGAAGCACAGTTTACGAAATAAAAGGAAGGGGCACCTTTTTGAAAGGTGCCCCTTGTTATTTTCTAAACGATTCGAAAAGAGAGATGGAGTTGTCGGCAAAAAACGATACTAACTTTTCTTTATTACTAAATCAACTCCACTCAGCCCTATGATCACGAATAAACTTCATATCTTTCTCATAATGCTCTAGATGTCCTTCATCGATCATTCTTTGGAAATTCAAGTCGCCTTCTTGAGCTTTTCGTTTCATATATGTACATAACCCTTCTAATCGAAGCAACACCATTCCTAAGTAATCTTCATCCATATTTTTATCATAGGACTGAACGAACAAATTCACTCTCTCTTTAATACGATCTGCATGTTGCGATGAGTCATAATGAACGGCTTCACCGGATTCAGTATAATACACTCTACTTAAAGGCACACAAGTATAGAGTGTATAAGCGATATCCCATAGTCTTGGACCAGGAGCAGCAACATCGAAATCAATAATCCCTACTGGCTTCTCATTATTAAAAATAATGTTATATATGGCAAAATCATTGTGACATAAAACCTCAATGTTATTTGGCGTGTGATCCATCGGTTTCCAATCATCTAATAACGGAAAATCACTTACAGCATCATGGTAAAGGCGGAGCATCTTTGCTATTTCTTTTAATACATCATTAGATCGCATATATTCTTTTAAAGGATAATTGCCAGCTTCTCCTTCAATAAAGGATAAAATCTCTCTATCCTTTTCATCTACACCTAAAAACTTTGGAGCATAATGAAATCCTTTGTTTTCTAAATGTTGCAATAGCTTATGAATCTTTTCACTGCCTGGCTTTAACTCTCGCCGAACAGTATTTTCAGAACGATATACGCTTGAGACGTTTCCCCCTGTTAGCCTTTCTTCTTTAGCGTAGTTTGACATGTGAAAATTCCCCCTGTGATTAAAAAATCCAATTCCAAATAGTGAATAGACCAACAACGGCAGAAAAGAGAAGGGAAGCAAGCAATGCTAGACAGCCAAAAGGAACTAGCTTATCTTTCCATGTTTCTTTATACTCATAAATTAACTCCTCTGCTACTTTCTTCTGCACTAAAGATAAAGGTTGATCTTTATACAAACCTTTTATATGGTTAGAATCGCCTTTAAACTTTAAAGCACGTGCAATATGATGAGGACTATTTCCCATTGATTTTTCAAATAATAAACATGATTCATGCATAATATCTGTTTTATGCTCTTCTAGATACCAGTAACGTCCAGCCATTTCTGGATATTGTAATGTATAATAAATATCTCCGAGTTGTTTTCGAAGATGTAATTCATTTGGGTATGTAAAGATGAGGCCATGCAATCTATCTCTTGCTTTTCCAAGATTATTATTTTCAATATCCTCTTCAATTCTTTTTAATGTTTTTCTAGGAATTTTATTGGTCATAAACTCCTCCTTATTTAGAATAGAGATAAGTATATTTTATAAGAAATACTAAAAATTAGAAATTCTATTTTCGAAAAAGATTGTACATTTTATTTTAATGTGCTATGATGATGTCAGTTGAATAGTTAAATTAAGCAATCCATATGTTATCAAGTGCTGAAAACGAACGAGAAAAAGTATGTGAGAACTAGTTTATGTTTCGTATTTGATAATGTGTGGATTCTTTTTTTAGACAGGAAGACTAAAAAATTTAAAATTTGTATTTTCTTAGGAGGAAATAATTATGGCAGTAACAGGACAAGTAAAATGGTTTAACAACGAAAAAGGTTTCGGTTTCATCGAAGTTCCAGGCGAAAACGACGTATTCGTACACTTCTCAGCAATCGAAACTGACGGTTTCAAATCTTTAGAAGAAGGTCAAAAAGTTAGCTTCGAAATCGAAGACGGTAACCGTGGACCTCAAGCTAAAAACGTAATCAAACTATAATTTTATAGTTGATGATGGAAAAAAGGATGGCTAATGCCATCCTTTTTTTGTTGTGGGGAAAGTTTTTTCAGAGCCTGTTTTTATATCTAAATCTCTTTTTCTATGTTACAACGGGTGAAAAATTATCTGGAATGCGTATTAGTTTCTGTAGAAGAATTAGTTCAGCAAGAGCATTTGCTGCGTATGATAGTAAATAACTATAAATTTGTATTCTCTATTGAAATAGGGGAATCTTTTCCAGATAGACCTTGAGTAACATCTTTTTTGTTAGCATTGTTGTTGGAATTTTGTACGTTTTGAGATGATGTTTCTAACAGTTGTTCTTGTTCCTTACTAGGGGTATTCAGAGCATCTGAGGGAATGCTATTAACCTGCTGATTTAATGGATTTTCTTTATCCATAGTATACAACTCCTTTTTAGAATTCGATAAAAAGCAATGTAATTATAAATAGCTACTTATATATATTGTGTTTTTGAATGACATTATATACAAAACTTATATTACAAAGTTAACTAATTAACGAATTGTTAGTGATGGATAAAGATGTACAAATTTGAAGTGTTTAATAAAAATTAAAAGCGGGTAACAAGTAATACTCTTTCTCATGTTTTATATAAGGATCATATTACAAATCAAAAAAGATGTAGAGAACCTTGGAAGAAAATATAGTCGTTTTTTAGGGGGAAGAAGAATAAATAAAATGATACTACGAATGTAAAAAGGCATTCCATAAAGGAAGGCCTTTTATTGTTCTTGTCCTGATTTTTTCTTCTCACGTTTTTTACATTCTGGACATTTTGATTTACGAAACGGTTTGGCAAAGAATAGCAGAATGAAAAATAAACCGAATATAATACTAGCTGAGTTTTTCACGATAATGACGCTACTATTTTTCATTTGAATCGATGGTTGGATCTCTTTTTCTTCCATAGTGGCCCTCCATATATTGGATTTACATTTTAATTATAGCAAAGTTAATTGTTTTCATGATGTGAAAATAGGAAGGGATAATAAATATTTATAGGTAGTATAAATGCTGTTTTTATAACTTTAAAATTAAATCATTACTATATGGTGATTTTTTTATTTAACAAATGTTTGATAAATGATAAAAAATTGTAAAAAAGCGGAACTTGTAAGCTATTTCCTTTTCATAGATGCTAAAATTATATATGCAGCTGCTAATATAAATGGAAAAAAGGAGATAATGGAGTATGGAAAGTAAAGTGGAACGCTATGTCGAAAATTATGTTGTAACGAAAAATACGATGGCCTTACTTCCTGTTATTCTAAGTGAAAAGAAAATTGTTACGCGAGTCGTTGAAATGAATGATTCTTTTTTCGTATTTCAAAAACCTCTAGATATTATAGAAAGAAGTTGCCGCAAGCATGGCTCTAGTTTCTTAGGCAGAAAAGAAGGAACGAAAGAGTTAACTCATATTACACATAAAGCACCGATTGCGATTAGTCCAGCAGATCAACTTTATTTTTTCCCTACCTATTCTTACTCTAGAAAAGAGTGTGCTTGGTTGTCTCATTTTTATATTGAAAGTAATAAAGAATTAAAAGATGGAAATCTTATTATTAGATTTATAAATGGCTTTGCTGTGAAATTAGAGATATCAAAAACTAGTTTTGAAAATCAACAAAATCGTACAGCAAAATTACGTACTGAATATGAAGATCGTAGGAAAAAACAAGGGAATCCTTGTTTTAAAGAGGTTGATAAAAAAGAGGAATCAACATTAAGACCCGCTTATGAGAGTGTGTATTTTGTAAAGGAAGGCGAAGTGTGAAAGGATGGGGGAATCCCCATTCTTTTTTTGTTTATCCTGTTATTTGTGGGCAGTAAGACCCCGCCTCAAAATTCAGCGAAAGCAAAGAAGTTAAGCGGGGTATCAACAAAATCCCCATTGTAATTTCATTTACCGAAAAAATCAAAAAAACAATCTAAATAACAAAACGAACGACACGTCCTGTCGAATATTGATAGATTATCATAGCTAAATAATGAAGGAATTCTTATGAAAGATATGGAAACTTTAATAAATACATCTCCATATGTCGTATCTACCATTTCCTCTTTCATATAAGCAATGATACAGTAGGGATAGTATTTAGAGTAAAGGGGTAAAGTGTAGAATGGATTTTCAGACAATCAAAGAGTATTTTTCACCAGAAAATATGGATCATATTGTTGAGAGTTATAAAGCGTTCGGACCACTTCTTGGTATTGGTTTACCGATGATAGAGGCGTTGATTCCAGCATTACCGCTTATCGTATTTGTACTGGCGAATGCTGTTGCATTTGGCTTTTGGCTCGGTTTTCTTTATTCATGGCTTGGATCAGTAATGGGTGCATTACTTGTCTTTTTCATCATCCGCCATTTTGGTCGCAGTCGTTTCTTTTCGTTTGTAAATAAGCATGAGAGAGTACGAAAAGCAATGGGGTGGATTGAAAGGAAAGGATTCGCACCGATTTTTGTTATATTTTGTTTTCCGTTTACACCGTCAGCGCTCATAAATGTTGTCGCTGGTTTATCCCGAATTAGTGTAAAACAGTTTGGTCTAGCGTTAGCATTCGGAAAACTTGTGATGATTTTTATTTTAACGTATATCGGTCATGATTTAATGTCATTTATTCATAATCCGGTGAAATCAGTTATTGTAGCGATTGGTATTTTTATTTTATGGTATGTCGGTAAGAAAATCGAAGTAAAGTTAGAACTACATTAAGAATAGTCTTCTTTGTAAAGGAAAGCTTCAGTATTAAAGGATAAGGGGAGAAGCAGATGAAGAAAACTTTGAAAAAAGAAGGCATGGAGTGGATACGAACAATTTTAATTGGTGTATTATTAGCTGTATTTTTTCGAACGTTTTTCTTTTCAACGTATGTTGTAGAGGGGAAGTCAATGATGCCGACATTGCAAGATGGCAATATGCTAGTTGTAAATAAGGTGAGTTATCAAGTTGGGGACTTGAACAGATTTGACGTTGTGGTATTTCATGCGAATAAAAAAGAGGACTATGTAAAGCGGATTATCGGTTTACCTGGAGATCATATTGAATATAAGCAGGATAAGTTATATATAAACGGTCAATTTATTGATGAGCCGTATTTAGAGAAGTATAAGAAAGAGATAAATGGAAGGCAACTAACAGGTGACTTTACATTAGAAGAGTTAACGAAAGAAAAACTGGTGCCACCTGGGTTTATTTTTGTAGTAGGTGATAACCGGCTCGGGAGCTGGGATAGTAGACACTTTGGCTTTGTAAAAGCTGATACAGTCGTCGGTAAAGTTGATTTGCGATATTGGCCAATTCAAGAGGTGCAAACGAATTTTTCAAAAGGTTGATATAATAGATAAAAGTATAGAAAAAGGCAAACAACTCAGTTTGTCTTTTTTCGTGTCCTATAATACAATTATAGTAGCAAACTAACGTTCGTTATGTAAGTGAAAGGTGGGGTTACATGTCACTTCGATTTGTGATTGGTAGAGCGGGAAGTGGAAAAAGTACACTTTGTTTACGCGAAGTGCAAGAAGAGTTAAAACAATGCCCGAGAGGGAAAACAATATTATATCTTGTGCCAGAACAGATGACATTCCAGACGCAGCAGGCGTTAATTGGAAGTGAGGATGTAAGAGGTTCTATTCGGGCACAAGTTTTTAGTTTTTCACGATTAGCGTGGAAGGTACTGCAAGAAGTTGGCGGAGCGAGTCGTCTTCATATTGATGAAGCTGGTGTACATATGTTACTCCGTAAAATTGTAGAGTCTCGTAAAGATGGATTATCGGTGTTCCAAAAAGCAGCGGAGCAAAACGGTTTCTTTGAACATCTTGGCAGTATGATTGCAGAGTTTAAACGTTACAATGTAACGCCATCTAACGTATATGAAATGTGGCAACAATTAGATGCGCATAGTAGCAGTGCCGAACAAAAGTTACTAGCGAATAAAGTGTATGATTTACAGCTATTATACGATGATTTTGAACGTGCTTTAATTGGAAAATACTTAGATTCAGAAGACTACCTGCAATTGCTAGTGGAAAAGCTTCCGCAGTCTGAATATGTAAATGGTGCGGAAATTTATATAGATGGATTTCATTCATTCTCCCCGCAAGAGTTAGAGATTGTAAGACAGCTTATGATTTGCGGAGCGAGAGTTACAATCACGTTAACGATAGATGAAAAAACGTTAGCGCAGCCAGTAAATGAACTCGATTTATTTTATGAAACGACGTTAACGTATGAAAAAATAAAACAAGTAGCGCGTGAAGTGAAAATAGAAATTGAAAAAACAATTCCACTTATGGAACAGCCGCGTTTTCATTCTCCGGCATTAGCGCATTTAGAAGCTCATTATGAAGCGCGTCCGAATGAAAAATTTAACGGTGAAGCGAGTGTAACGATTAGTACAGCTGCGAATTTACGAGCGGAGGTAGAAGGTGTTGCGCGTGAAATTCGTAAACTTGTTGCGAATGAAAAATATCGTTACCGGGATATTGCAGTGCTTCTTCGTAATGGGGAAAGTTATTACGATGTGATGCGAACGTTATTTACAGATTATAATATCCCGCACTTCATCGATGAAAAGCGCCCGATGTCACACCACCCATTAGTAGAATGTATTCGTTCTGCACTCGAGATTATTAGTGGGAATTGGCGTTATGATGCGGTGTTCCGTTGCGTGAAAACAGAGCTTTTATATCCATTAGACGTAAGAAAAGAAACGATGCGTGAAGAAATGGATGAATTTGAAAATTACTGTTTAGCGTACGGTGTACAAGGAAAGAGATGGACTTCAGAGGATCCATGGATGTATCGCCGTTATCGTTCTCTTGATGATACGAACGGGATGATCACAGACAGTGAACGTGAAATGGAAGAGAAAATAAATAGGTTACGTGACGTTGTAAGAACACCTGTTATTCGCATGCAAAAAAGGTTAAAGCGTGCAGGAACAGTTATGCAAATGTGTGAAGCAGTTTACTTATTTTTAGAAGAACTGGATGTTCCGAAAAAACTAGAAGAATTACGTATACGTGCAGAAGAAAGTGGAGATTTCTTATTTGCGACAGATCATGAACAAGTATGGGAAGAAGTAATGAGCCTTCTTGATACGTTTGTAGAGATGCTTGGTGAGGAGAAAATGTCTCTTTCTATGTTTACGGACGTTATGTCGACTGGTCTTGAGGCGCTTCAATTTGCTAACATTCCGCCGTCATTAGACCAAGTGTTAATTGCTAATATTGATCACTCCAGATTATCTGACGTGAAAGCAACGTTTATTATAGGTGTAAATGAGGGTGTTATTCCAGCAGCACCTATGGACGAAGGTATGCTTTCTGATGAAGAAAGAGAAGTTCTTGGTGCAGCAGGGATTGAATTAGGGCCAACGACGAGACAAACTTTGTTAGAAGAACAGTTCGTTATGTATCAAATGGTAACGAGAGCATCTGAGAAGCTATACATTTCATGCCCGCTTGCAGATGAAGAAGGAAAGACGTTACTTGCGTCTAGCTTTATTAAGAAAATAAAAAGAATGTTCCCTAATGTGAAAGATTCATTTATTACGAATGATGTAAACGATTTATCACGTTCAGAACAAATTTCATACGTAGCAACGCCAGAAGTAACGTTATCTTACGTTATGCAGCAACTACAAACGTGGAAGCGATACGGATTTGAAGGGAATTTAGACTTTTGGTGGGACGTATATAATTTCTACGTAACTTCAGATGAATGGAAACAAAAAAGCAGCCGCGTCTTATCAAGTTTATTCTATCGAAATCGTGCGAAGAAATTAAGTACAGCAGTAAGTAGAGATTTATACGGAGATATAATTAAAGGAAGTGTCTCTCGTATGGAACTATTTAACCGTTGTGCATACGCTCATTTTGCGCAGCACGGTTTATCGCTTAGAGAGCGTGATATTTTCAAGCTTGATGCGCCAGACATCGGCGAATTATTCCATGCGGCATTAAAGAAAATTGCGGACAAGTTATTGCGTGAAAACCGTACTTGGGCGGATTTATCCATAAAAGAGTGTGAGCATCTTTCTGTTTTAGTAATAGAAGAAATCGCACCGTTATTACAACGACAAATTTTATTAAGTTCAAACCGTCATTTCTATTTAAAACAAAAACTACAACAAATCATTTTCCGTACTTCAATCATTCTTCGTGAACATGCGAAGTCAAGCGGATTCGTACCAGTTGATTTAGAAGTGCCGTTCGGTATGGGTGGTACAGGATCACTTCCGCCGATGGAATTCTCATTACCAAATGGTGTGAAGATGGAAGTAGTCGGTCGTATTGACCGTGTTGATAAGGCAGAAGATGAAAACGGGACGTTCTTACGTATTATTGATTATAAATCAAGTTCAAAAGCGTTAGATTTAACGGAAGTGTATTACGGATTAGCACTTCAAATGTTAACGTATTTAGATGTCGTTACTTCGAATGCACAGACGTGGATGAAAAAAGGCCACGCAGCATCACCAGCTGGTGTATTGTATTTCCATATTCATAACCCAATCGTTGAGATGAAAGGTGACGCATCTGAAGCTGAAATTGAAAAAGAAATTTTAAAGAAATTTAAAATGAAAGGACTCGTATTAGGAGATGCTGACGTTGTTCGTTTAATGGATAACAAACTTTCAACAGGAAGCTCAGATATTATTTCTGCTGGCCTGAAAAAAGACGGTAGCTTTAGTGCGCGTTCAAGTATTGCAAGTGAGCAAGAGTTTAACGTACTGCAAAAATATGTACACCATACGTTTGAAAATATCGGAAAAGATATTACAGAAGGTGTTATCGATATTGCTCCTTATAAAATGGGAAATAAAGCAGCATGTACGTTCTGTAACTTCAAGTCTGTTTGTCAATTTGATGAGTCACTGGAAGATAATCAGTTCCGATCGTTAAAAGATATGAAAGATAGCGAAGCGATGGAGAAAATAAGAGAGGAGGTTGGCGGAGAATGATAGAAAATTGTCCTAAAAAACCAGAAGGTAGTCAATGGACAGATGACCAGTGGAAAGCTGTTGTAGCGAACGGGCGTGATATTTTAGTTGCGGCTGCAGCTGGATCAGGTAAAACAGCAGTATTAGTTGAACGTATTATTAAAAAGATTATTAATGAAGAGAATCCAGTCGATGTCGACCGCCTGCTCGTTGTAACATTTACGAATGCAGCAGCGCAAGAGATGAAAAAACGAATCGGGGAAGCGTTAGAAAAGGTATTAATTGATGAACCAGGTTCTCAACACGTAAGAAAGCAGCTGAGCCTATTAAATAAAGCTTCCATTTCAACAATTCACTCATTTTGTTTACAAGTAATTAGAGGATATTACTACATGCTTGATGTTGATCCTCGTTTCCGTATTGCGAATCAAACAGAAAATGAATTGTTAAAAGAAGAAGTGCTAGATGACATATTAGAAGAAGAGTACGGAATCGAAGATAATACAATCTTCTTTGAACTTGTTGATCGTTATACGAGTGACCGTAGTGATGATGACTTGCAACGTATGATTTTAGCGCTTCATACAGAGTCAAGAGCGCATCCAAATCCGGAAAAATGGCTTGATAAATTAGTAGAAGCATATGACGTAGAAGGAAAGACAATTGAAGATTTAGTGTATGCTTCTTATTTATTAGAAGATGTGAAATTCCAGCTTGAAACAGCGGAACAGCATATTCGTAAGGCAACTGAACTCGCAATGCTTCCTGACGGTCCAGCGCCTCGCATTGAAACCCTGCAAGCAGATGTAGCATTACTTGGAACGCTATCATCAGCTGCTCGTGAATCGTGGACAAGTGTGTATGAAGCGATGCAAAACGTATCGTGGCAAACGTTAAAGCGTATTAAGAAAAGTGATTACAATGAAGATGTTGTAAAACAAGTAGATTCTCTTCGTAATAAAGCGAAAGATGAAGTGAAGAAATTACAAGAAGAGTTATTTAGCCGCAAACCTGAAAGTTTCTTACGAGATTTTCAAGATATGCACCCAGTATTAGAAAAGCTTGTTCAACTTGTAAAAGTATTTACAGAGCGTTTCCAAGCGATGAAGAGAGATAAAGGAATGGTCGATTTCACAGATTTAGAGCATTTCTGTTTACAAATTTTAAGTGAACAAAGTGAAAATGGTGAAATGAATCCGTCAGCAGTGGCGCTCCAATATCGTAATAAATTTGCTGAAGTATTAGTCGATGAATATCAAGATACGAATTTCGTACAAGAATCGATTATTAAATTCGTAACGAAAGATTCTGAGAGTGAAGGAAACTTGTTCATGGTTGGTGACGTGAAGCAGTCGATCTATCGTTTCCGACTAGCAGAACCAGGATTATTCCTAGGAAAGTATAAACGCTTCACACAAGAAGGATTAGGCGGCGGAATGAAGATTGACTTAGCGAAAAACTTCCGTAGTCGTCATGAAGTACTAGCAGGTACGAACTTTATTTTTAAACAAATTATGGGCGAAGAAGTTGGGGAAATTGACTACGATGCTGACGCCGAACTAAAGCTAGGTGCTACCTATCCAGAAGATGAAGATGTAGCAGCAGAATTATTATGTATTCAGCAAACGGAAGAAGAAGTAATAGACGGTGAAGAAGGTGCAGAAGTCGAAAAAGCACAGCTTGAAGCTCGTCTTATGGCGCAGCGCATTAAAGCGATGGTTGATTCAGGTTATGAAGTGTATGACCGTAAAAATGATAGTATGCGCCCAGTACAATACCGCGACTTCGTTATTTTACTTCGCTCCATGCCGTGGGCCCCGCAAATTATGGAAGAGTTAAAATTACAAGGAATTCCAGTATACGCTGACCTCGCGACTGGTTATTTTGAAGCGACGGAAGTAAATATTATGATGAACGTATTCCGCGTTATTGATAATCCGATGCAAGATATTCCGCTTGCTGCTGTACTTCGTTCCCCAATCGTTGGATTGAGCGATGAAGAACTTGCAACGCTTCGTGCTCATGGAAAGAAAGGCTCGTTTTATGAAGTAATGAGCTCATTCTTAAAAGGGGCACCGCTTGAAGAGGAGCAAGAACTTCATGATAAATTAGAGTGGTTTTATAACTTACTGCAAGGATGGCGTGAATTTGCACGTCAACAATCACTTTCTGATTTAATTTGGAAAGTGTACGGTGAGACAGGTTATTACGACTTCGTTGGCGGTTTACCAGCTGGAAAGCAAAGACAAGCAAACTTACGCGTACTATATGACCGTGCAAGACAATATGAAGCAACATCATTTAGAGGGTTATTCCGCTTCTTACGTTTTATTGAACGTATTTTAGAACGCGGTGATGATATGGGTACGGCGAGAGCCCTAGGTGAACAAGAAGACGTTGTTCGCATTATGACGATTCATAAAAGTAAAGGGCTAGAGTTCCCGGTCGTATTTGTAGCTGGACTCGGTCGTCGTTTTAATACACAAGACTTAATGAAACGTTTCTTATTGCATAAAGATTTCGGTTTCGGTTCGCAATTTATCGATCCGCGTAAACGAATTAAATATACAACATTATCACAGCTTGCGATTAAGCGTAAAATGAAAATGGAATTAATTGCGGAAGAAATGCGCGTACTATACGTAGCATTGACGCGTGCGAAAGAGAAGTTAATTTTAATCGGAACAGTTAAGGATGCAAATAAGGAAATGGAAAAATGGCTTGATGCGAGGGAACATAGTGAATGGTTATTACCAGATCACATACGTGCCGGAGCGTCTTGTTATTTAGACTGGATTGCACCTTCATTATATAGACACCGTGATAGTGAAATGCTTCTTGAATTAGGACAAGGAAGTATTCCAGATGAAATTTACGGATATGACACTAGCTGGAAAGTAGAAGTTGTGGACGGTAACACACTACTTGCACCAGAGCCAGTTCAAGAAGAGAAACAAGAATTGTTAGAAGCGCTTCGTGAGAAAAAGGCTGTTCCCCTGCAAAGTGAACGGAAAGAAGAAGTGTACGACAGATTAATGTGGAAGTACGGATATGAGGATGCGACATCTCATCGTGCGAAGCAATCTGTTACAGAAATAAAGAGAAATTATCAATCTGAAGAAGGTAGCGATAACGCCTTTATTAAAAAACTACGTGCACCAATTAAAACACGCCCGCGCTTTATGGAGAAAAAAGGGTTAACGTACGCAGAGCGCGGAACAGCAGTCCATGCCGTTATGCAGCATGTTGATTTGAAGAAGCCGATTACGGTTGAAGTTCTTCAAGAGCAAATTGCTGGAATGGTAAATAAGGAATTATTAACATTCGAGCAGGCGGAAGAAATAGCGATTGAAAAAGTAATTTCATTCTTTGACAGTGACTTAGGTAAAAGGGTATTAGCGGCGAAAAGTGTTGAGCGTGAAGTACCATTTACGATGATGCTTGCAGCAGAAGAAACATATCAAGATTGGCAAGGGAAGAGCGGGGAAATGATTCTTGTCCAAGGGGTTATCGACTGCATGATTGAAGAGGAAGATGGCATTACGTTAATCGACTTCAAAACAGATACGATTGAAGGGAAATTCCCAGGCGGATTCGAACAAGCGAAACCAATTTTAGAAGATCGATATAAAGTGCAGCTTTCGTTATATGCAAAAGCACTGGAGAAAAGCTTACAACATCCTGTAAAAGAGAAATGTTTATACTTCTTTGATGGGAATCACGTTGTAAATATTGAAGAATAGAGGGGCTTGAAAATGGTAACGGAAAAAACGTTAAGAACTTGTGAACAGGGACACGAGTACTATAAAAGTAGCGATTGTCCAACTTGCCCAGTCTGTGAGAAAGAGAGAAAACCAAAAGAAGGTTTTCTCTCTCTTCTTTCAGCGCCAGCAAGAAGGGCATTAGAGCACCGTGGAATTCAAACTGTAGAAGAACTCTCAAAATATAGTGAAAAAGAAATTTTAAAACTGCATGGTATGGGACCTGCGTCTTTGCCGAAGCTTAGGAAGGCTTTGGAGGAGAGTGGGTTATCATTTAAATAAAATGAAATAGTGCCTCTTCACTACTTACTTGTTTATACCACTATTTGTGGACTGTAAAGCTCTTGCTTATTAAAATTTCATTTTAATAATTTTGAATTAGATAAAAGAAAAAAGTAGGAGAATATCTCCTACTTTTTTTACGCTGTTCCAATCTGATCTTGATCTGCCACATCAGAATCAAATGTATTCGTTGCACTAACACCGTTAAACGTATTCACGACAAATCCAACATTGGAAGCTCCGGATCCGTTATAAGCTTTCGTGTTTTCTTTCGGAGAAACGTTATAAAAATCTCCTAAATTGAAAGAACCGTTACTGTTTTGAACGACGAGATTTCCAACAACAGAAGGCATATCCATCCACCTACTTTACTAAACTTTGTAATTACTATATGAATTATTGTGCGGAAGGTTCATCTGTAATATATTGGCGGATTTGCATAATACGAGAGTTATTAAAAACATAATCAACATTTCCAATTTGAAATCCACCAGAGTTTAAAAGTGTGCGCAATTCAACGTTATTCACTTCAATAAAAGGGCATTCATTTACAATATTTAATTTTACATCTGTCGTTCGTTTTGGAATTGTAATGTGTTCATCTGTAAAGATTTCAAAAGCATCAAAGCGACCTTCTCCCCGTATATAACAAGGAATTTCACGGTGGACGGCAATAGCTCTACTTTTTAATTCCATTTGGTTTGCATCTCCAACTTGAAATACGGCAGCAATCCCTAACGAAACAATAGAAACATTTTGGACAATAGACACATGATGCAACATAATTTCTCAGTCTCCTTAACCTGGAGTAGGAGGGACATCTGTTACTAATGGTACAAATGGACCCTCTGTAACTGTTTCAAATGGTGTATCGAGAATAGAAGATAGAATGAGGAGATTTGCATCTCCAATTAAAAAGAGTGCGGACGACGATACACCGTTCATTTTAATCTGTCCGACTTTTAACTCACGGTTTACAACGTTAAGGTTCATACCTACTTACTCCTTTCGGAAATTTCCCGGTATGTGCTGAATAAAGGAGAGAAAGGCTTTGTCAATATCTTGTTTCATTGCCTGAATAATGATATCTCGTAAATAATCTGGATCTGTTGAAATACCTTCATATGATTGCGCTTGTGATAAATAATAAGGGAGTCGATGCTCCATCTGTTTTTTTATGTCATCCACCATCATTTGTCGATACATTTCATCAAGCGGTGTTCTCTCTTCTTGTTCAAAATGGAGAATACGATTATATGCTTCTTCATCTAAGTATCGATGCATTTCTTGGAGGATACCTTGATAAAAGTCTGGGTTTGTTTCGGTTTCAGGGTTTACCTTCAATGTTTCTGTATCCACTTGAAAATCTTCAATTTGTTGTCCTTTTGCTGAAAATGGGTTTAAACCAATATTTAAAGTACCATTTAAATTTTCGACTTTTAATTGATCGAATTTGTATTCCACTTTTCCTACAGAAGAGGAGGGGCGATTTTTTAATTCGTTAAGCTCTTCTTGGAGTTGGCGCACTTGATCTTCTAAATTCAGGATGGCTGCTTGTTGTGTTTGAAGAGCTTGTTGAAGTTGGTGTAAGTAAGTATATATATCTTGATTCATTTGTGAAACCTCCTTTTCAATAGGGAGGGTAAAAATATTCCTGCTATATATTTATGACAAGGATGTCTTAAGAAGAACTAGTTGATGGTTTGATAGAAATAATTTGTCCTTTTGCCTGTAATGGGCGAAGCGGTTCCGTAAATCCGCCCGTATTTGAAAATTTAGATAGGGCTTTAATACTTCCGGCAGTACCAATTTGGAACACAGAAGAGGTTGTAATGCTATCAATTTTAATACTGTTGATGATGATACTTTGGTTTACATAAAAATTCAATGCAATTGCCTCCTTTAAGTTGAGCCAATTATCGCTTGATCGATTACATCTGAATCGTTGACAGTCGTTGCACTTTGATAATTGTAGACAGAAACATTATCTCCAACGTTGAAAGAGCCGGCCCCGGCGAAAGCACGTGAGTAACTAATAGGCCTAATCGCAAATACATCTCCAATATGAAAAATACCACTTGATCCAATATTGACGATACGAATATGTCCGACCATAGCTGGCATACAAAACACCCTTCGCTTTTAAAATTTTCTTTTCTACTATTGTATGGGCGTTTCCAATAAAATGTGTATTTTTTTGAAATAAAAGAAACACACGCATTATTGCGTGTGTGTTTTGAACGTTTGATTAGGGTGTAAATCCGTATGTACATGACAAATTACATTTAAGAGCCTGTCCAGTTCTTGGCTACAATCCACTGTTTTTTGAGAAGTCATTCCATAGCGTTCAGCAAAATAAATCATTTTTTCACGTTTTTTTTCAATCGCTTGCTCAAACATTGAAATCGGCTCCATCTCTAAATGAAATTTTTAGTATATATGTAGTACATATTATACAAAAACTTCATAAAAAAGAAATGCATTCGCTAAAAAAAGTAAAATTTCTACATTTTATGCCAAATGATAAAGGGGTAACGAATAGGGGATGAGAAGAATATTGTAAAAATTAGCGTGCATGAGAAGGTTTTTTTCTTGCGGATGCGAATACAATTAAAGGGTATGAGTTTTAGGATGGAGAGTGGAAATATTGCGTTTTGTAACGGCGAAGAAAGAAGAAAAGGTATTTGTAGGTATTGTAGATGAAGAAGAAGAAAAGGTATTACACTTAAGAGAAGCGCAAAGACAAAAAGGGGAAAAGGTTACAATCCCTATTACAATGTTAGAGTGTATTGAAAGAGGGACTGAATGCTTTGAGAAAGTATGTGAAATTGTAAATTGGGCAAAAGAGAACGGGGAAGCGGCGTATTATCCGTTAACAGAGGTGAAAATATTAGCGCCGATTCCAAGGCCAAGAAAGAATATTTTGTGTGTTGGAAAAAACTATCGTGAGCATGCGGTAGAAATGGGCGGAGTAGAGTCTATTCCAGAAAATATAATGATCTTTACGAAAGCACCAACAACAGTTATTGGCATAAATGAGCAAATTAATGGTCACCCTCATGCAACGGACGAACTAGATTACGAAGGAGAATTAGCTATCATTATTGGTAAGCGAGGGAAACAAATAAAAAAAGAAAAAGCGCTTGAGCATGTTTTTGGTTATACGATTATCAATGATGTAACAGCTCGAGACATTCAAAGAAAACATAAACAGTTTTTCCTTGGGAAAAGCTTCGATACATTTTGTCCGATGGGACCGTATTTAATTCATAAATCGGTGGTTAATGCGCCGAATGCATTACACATTGAAACGGTAGTAAATGGAGAAGTAAGGCAAACTTCCAACACAAATAAAATGATTTTTTCAATAGAAGAAATTATTTCAACGATAAGTAAAGGAATGACTTTAGAACCAGGCGATATTATCGCAACAGGAACCCCGGCTGGTGTCGGAAAAGGTTTCACACCACCGAAGTTTTTACATGCTGGTGATGAAGTGGTTATTACAGTAGAAGGAATTGGTACTTTGCGAAATGTAGTGAAGTGAAGAAAAGAGCTATCTTGTTAAAAGATAGCTCTTTTTTATGGCCTTGGGTTATAGAGGTAATCAATAACGGAAAAAGTGTAAAGACCAATGAATGCAAGTGTACAAATGCCAAATAGTATAACCGTAAGTGCGCTTTTTTCTCGTCCAAAACCAATGATAGTAAGAATAACAGCAGTCCAAAATGATGCTTTCAGTAGTGTGAATGTAGTAGGAGTTGAGTAGTGAGTAAGCCATGTTGTGGAAAGTAGGAAACCAAAGAATGTAACTAAAATAAAAGCTGTAGCTAAATAGTTAATATGTTTACCATATCTTAATAGCATGTCGCACCTCCTTTACGATTTTAAAATACAGAAAATTACAATTTCATCTTAATATAAATGAATATAAAAAGAAAGAGGTTGTCCCAACATGTCGGACAACCTCTCTATCATTACGATAATACAGCTTTAATTTTTTGGAATGCCCACTCTAAATCTTCTTCAGAGATTACTAGAGGTGGTGCGATACGAATTACATTTTCGTGTGTTTCTTTACATAGTAGACCAGCTGCTTTTAGTTGTTCACAGTAAGGACGAGCTGGCTCGTTTAATTCGATACCGATGAATAAACCTTTACCACGAACTTCAGTGATCATTGGGTTATCAATCTCTTTTAATTGCCCAACTAATTTTTCACCTAATTGAAGAGAACGCTCTGTTAATTTTTCTTCTTCTAACACTTCAAGAGCCGCGATAGAAACAGCACATGCAAGTGGATTACCACCGAATGTAGAACCGTGAGAACCTGGCTCAAATACACCTAAAATGTCGCGGTTTGCTGCTACGCAAGAGATCGGGAACACACCGCCGCCAAGTGCTTTACCAAGTATGTACATGTCAGGAGTTACATTGTCCCAGTCACAAGCAAATACTTTACCAGTACGGCCTAAGCCAGTTTGGATTTCATCTGCTACAAATAAAACGTTTTCTTTTTTACATACTTCAAAAGCTTCTTTTAAGTAACCAGCTGGTGGGATATTAATTCCTGCTTCACCTTGAATTGGCTCTAAAATGAATGCTGCTGTGTTTGGTGTAATTGCGGCTTTTAATGCTTCTAAATCACCGTAAGGAATTACAACGATGCCAGGAAGCATTGGACCGAATCCACGCTTGTACTCTTCATTTGAAGACATAGAAACAGAACCCATTGTACGTCCGTGGAAGTTATCTTCACAAACGATGATTTCAGCACGGTTTGCTTCTACTTTCTTCACATCATAAGCCCAGCGACGAACTGTTTTAATTGCAGTTTCAACAGCTTCAGCACCTGTATTCATTGGAAGTACCATTTCTTTATTAGTTAGTTTCGCAACTTTTTCGTACCAAGGACCTAATTGATCGCTATGGAAAGCACGAGAAGTTAACGTAACACGATTAGCTTGGTCAATTAAAGCGTTAATAATTTTCGGGTGACGATGACCTTGGTTTACTGCAGAATATGCACTTAATAAGTCCATATAGCGGTTTCCTTCAGGATCTTCTACCCAAACACCTTCTGCTTTAGAAATAACGATTGGAAGTGGGTGATAGTTATTTGCTCCGTATGTGTCTGTAAGTTCGATAATATCCTTAGTTTGAATCATGATTGTTCCCCCTTTTGTTATTACAAGAAGTTTGTAAATACTCTAAATATTATAGCATTTAAATGTAAAAAAGCGAAACATTTCCTGAAAATAAATGAACATGTTATCATATAGAGTGAAAAAGTGTGAAAAGAGGAGGTAAGGGATACGATGGTACATATGCATATTACAGCATGGGCGTTAGGTTTAATTTTATTCTTCGTTGCGTATTCACTTTATTCAGCAGGAAGAAAAGGGAAAGGTGTACATATGGGGCTTCGCCTAATGTATATCATTATTATTGTGACAGGCTTCATGTTGTACATGAGTATTGTGAAGACAGCAACAGGTAGCATGCACATGTGGTATGGCTTAAAAATGTTAGCTGGTATTTTAGTTATCGGTGGAATGGAAATGGTTCTTGTGAAAATGAGCAAAAAAAAACCAACAGGGGCGGTTTGGGGCTTATTTATTGTTGCGCTAGTAGCAGTATTTTACCTTGGGCTGAAATTACCGATTGGCTGGAAAGTATTCTAATAAAAAATAAAGCCACCTTATAATCTCAAAGACTTGGGAGATTATAAGGTGGTTTTTTACTTTATCCCGTAAACATCAGATTGGTGAAGGCTAATAATCAGTGGGCTACCCCACTGATTAAAGTTTCACTTTATGTCGCATCGATATGCAACTCTTCTCCATTTACTTTCGTAAAACGGAACATATTTTTATTTGACGTAGTGTGACGGACGAAATGGTGCTGCAGTGTACAGATCATTTCTTCGTTATCAAACAAAAGAATATTTACTCCTTCGCGTGACTCCTCTTGCGGTAAGAAAGATAAATAATTATGACAATACATGCAATCATATAAAGAGTAGTGAAGTGATTGCAATGATTCGGTTAATAATGTGAAGACAGAGTCAGGTAATTCCTCCAGCCATTCATTATAGCTAAGAAGTAACTTTTTTCGAATACGTATCATTTCACCATTTTGCAAATGGCGTTGCTCGTTGGCGATTTGTAATACATCTTGTTCATAGAAACGGGCTGGTAGCCAATTGTTATTATACAAAATTTCAAACCCATCTTCGGCAATATCTTCTAATAAAAACGCTTCATCATTTTCATCATCAAAGAATACCCACTCATTGTTTATATATTCTACATTACCGACTGTATGAGCACGGGGCTGATTATATAAAATATGTTTACGTTGTATCATACACGATTTCTCCTTTATGAAAAGTAGTTATTCCTGTTATAGACAGTTCGTGCGTTCTTTATAACTAGACACATCTAGACATAGGTGGGCATACAATAAAACACGTTTTACTGAGTGAGAATGCTATTCCATATGTGGATAGTAGGTTATCGTCAAGTTTTTCATTTTTTGATCCGCACTCTTAGGGTGGGGATTACTGCACGTTCAAGAAAAGAAATAAGATGGAAGGATGATTTATATGTGCGGGATTACAGGATGGGTGGATTATAAACGCTCATTAGAAGGAGAAAGAGATGTCGTTACGAAGATGGCTGAGACGTTAGCGAAACGGGGGCCGGATGATAATAAAGTTTGGATTAAAGGAAATGTCGCATTTGGGCATAAGCGGTTAATCGTTGTGGATCCTGAGGGCGGTAAACAGCCGATGACTTGTTTAAAAGATGAAACGAATTACGCCATTTGCTATAACGGTGAACTTTATAACACAGAAGACATTCGAAAGGAATTATTAAGAAGAGGATATACGTTCAAAGGTCATTCTGATACAGAAGTATTATTAGCTTCTTATATTGAATGGAAAGAAGAATGTGTCGATCATTTAAACGGTATATATGCGTTTGCAGTATGGGACGAACAGAAAGAACAAGTATTTATTGCGAGAGATCGATTAGGTGTAAAGCCACTTTTTTATAAATATGATAGCGGACGCTTACTATTTGGTTCGGAGTTAAAAGCGATATTGTCGCATCCAGATGTGAAGGCGGAAGTAACGTTAGAAGGATTATCAGAAATATTCGGGCTCGGACCGTCAAGAACGCCTGGCCACGGTATTTATGCTGGTATAAAAGAATTGCGTCCAGGTCATGCGATGACATTTTCAAAGAACGGTTTATGTATATGGAGATATTGGAATGTAGAAAGTAAAAAACATGAAGACTCTTTTGAAGAAACAGTAGAGAAAACGCGCTTTTTATTACAAGATGCTATTACAAGACAGCTTGTTTCTGATGTACCACTATGTACTTTTTTATCGGGTGGTGTAGATTCGAGCGCTATTACAGCTATTGCAGCGAAAGAATATGAGAGATTGGGAAAAGGGCAATTACACACGTATTCTATTGATTACGAAGATAATGACAAATACTTTAAAGCGAATGCATTCCAGCCAAATTCAGATGCTCCGTTTATTAATTTAATGACTGAGACATTTCAAACAACCCATCATCGCTGCGTCATTTCGAATGAAAAATTAGCAGAGTATTTAACTGAAGCAGTACTCGTTCGTGATTTGCCTGGTATGGCAGATATCGATTCGTCATTATTATGGTTTTGCCGAGAAATTAAACAAGATTTTGTCGTTGGCTTATCTGGAGAATGTGCAGATGAAATATTTGGTGGATATCCGTGGTTTTATAGAGAAGATGATTTACAATCGAGTGCATTTCCGTGGATGCGTTCTACAGAGGCACGTGAACAACTTCTAAAAAAAGAATGGAGAAATAAATTAAATTTACAACAATATGTACAAAGGCGCTATGAAGAGTCGATTCAAGAAGTTCCTATTTTAGAGGGGGAAAGTCCGCTAGAAGCAAGAAGACGCCAATTATTTTATTTAAATATGGTATGGTTTATGACAACATTATTAGACAGAAAAGACCGCATGAGTATGGGAGCGAGCTTAGAAGTACGTGTTCCATTTGCAGATCATCGTCTTGTCGAATATGCGTGGAATATTCCTTGGGAAATGAAAATGTATAAAAACCGCGAAAAAGGTCTATTACGTAAAGCGTTAGAAGGTGTACTTCCACATGACATCTTATATAGAAAGAAGAGTCCTTATCCGAAAACGCACAATCCGCACTATACAAAAGCAGTAACAGTATGGCTTCAAAATCTATTAACGGATAAAGGTTCAATTTTACACGAACTGTTTGATAAAGAGCAGTTGAGCGGATTAATTCAGTCTGGCGGCAGTGCATTTCAAACACCATGGTTTGGTCAATTGATGACTGGGCCACAGCTTTTAGCTCATTTAGCACAAATTCACGTTTGGTTTAAAGAATATGGGGTAAATATTAAGGAATAAGGGAAAAGCGGCTTACAATTATGTAAGTCGCTTTTTATTAAAGAAATTTTCATATAAAATTCAAAATCACCTTATAAATAATATTTAATTAGAATTATTATTTTGACGTATTTATTATTACTTGTTATAATTGGAAACGAATGTTCTGAAAAGTATTCTCATTTATAAAATTGAGGTGTTATATATATGACAAAGAAAAAAATAGGTTTACTCGTAATGGCGTATGGAACACCAGAATCATTAGACGATGTAGAGGCATATTATACACATATCCGTCACGGGCGTACGCCATCAGAAGAAGCGCTTGAAGATTTAATTGGCCGCTATAAAGCGATTGGTGGAATTTCGCCGCTTGCAAAAATTACGAAAGAACAGGCGCATAAATTAACAGATTCAATGAATAACATATTTACAGAGTATCAATTTACTTGTTACTTAGGTTTAAAACATATTGCACCATTTATAGAAGATGCGGTAGAAGAAATGAAGCGTGATGGGATCGAGCAAGCGATTAGTATCGTATTAGCGCCACATTACTCTACATTTAGCATTAAAGCGTATAATGACCGTGCTATTCGTCTTTCAAAAGAAATCGGTGGTCCTGTTATTGAACCAATTGAACAATGGTACGATGAACCGAAGTTTATTTCGTATTGGGCAGACCAAATAAAAGAGACGTTTACTAATATTATAAATAAAGAGAAAGCAGTCGTAATTTTTTCAGCGCATAGTTTGCCAGAAAAAATTATTGCAGCAGGAGACCCTTATGTAGAACAACTAAAGCATACGGCAGATTTAATTGCAGAAGCTGCAAATATTCAAAACTATACAATCGGTTGGCAAAGTGCTGGGAATACTCCAGATCCGTGGATTGGTCCAGATGTGCAAGATTTAACGAAAGATTTATATGAAGAGCATGGGTACGAATCTTTCATATATTGCCCAGTTGGTTTTGTAGCGGAGCATTTAGAAGTTTTATATGACAACGATTATGAATGTAAAGTTGTAACTGATGAATTAAATGCCAAATATTTTAGACCAAATATGCCGAATGCACAATCAGCATTTATCGACTGTTTGGCTGAAATTGTTTCCAAAAAAGTGAAGGAAATAGTTGACAAAGATTTAGTTTTGAATAATAATTAATTTATAATAATTTTAAATAAATAATAATTACTACGAAATAAAGAGGAGGATCCCCCTAGATGAATCCAAATAATCGCTTAACAACAAACCAAGGTGCTCCAGTTGGAGACAACCAAAATTCTCGTACAGCTGGTCGTCGTGGACCAGTATTATTAGAAGACTATCATTTAGTAGAAAAACTTGCACACTTTGATCGTGAACGTATTCCAGAGCGCGTTGTGCATGCACGTGGTGCAGGTGCTCACGGTGTATTCGTAACGAAAAATAGTATGAAGCAATATACGAAAGCGGCATTTTTACAAAATGAAGGAACTGAAACGCCTGTATTTGTTCGTTTTTCAACGGTTATTCATGGTCAAGGTTCTCCTGAAACAGCACGTGACCCACGTGGGTTCGCTGTTAAATTTTATACAGAAGAAGGAAACTACGATATCGTAGGTAATCATTTACCAGTTTTCTTCATTCGTGATGCAATTAAATTCCCAGATATGGTACATTCCTTAAAACCAGCACCTGATACGAATATTCAAACGCCAGATCGTTATTGGGATTTCATGACGTTAAGTCCAGAATCTACACATATGATGACATGGGTATTTTCTGATTACGGTACACCAGCAAGCTATCGTGAAATGGAGGGTTTTGGCGTCCATTCATTTAAATGGATTAATGAAGAAGGTAAAATTGTTTATATAAAATACCACTGGAAACCACAGCAAGGTGTACGTAACCTAAATGCGAAAGAAGTGCAAGAAGTACAAGGGAAAGACTTCAATCATGCAACTCGTGACTTGTTCGATGCAATCGAAAAAGGAAATCACCCAAAATGGGATTTACACGTACAAGTTATGCAATTAGATGAAATGGACTCTTTAGACTTTGATCCACTAGATCCAACGAAAGTGTGGCCAGAAGATCGCTTCCCATTAATGGAAGTAGGGACAATGACGTTAAATCGTAATCCGAAAAACTTCTTTGCAGAAGTAGAACAAGTAGCGTTCTCTCCAAGTGCAACTGTAAATGGTATTGAGCCATCGGAAGATAAATTATTACAAGGTCGTTTATTCTCTTACCCAGATACACAACGTTATCGTCTTGGGGCAAATTACTTACAAATTCCTGTAAACTGCCCATACGCAGCTGTTCATAATCAACAACGTGATGGTGCGATGCAAATCAATCAAAACCCATCTACAACCAACTACGAACCGAGCCGTCATGCTGAAAATCCAGTTGAAGACCCAGCTTACCGCGATTCAACTATGAAAGTAGAAGGCTATGTATCTCGTGAAAAAATTGAGAAACCAAATGACTTTAAACAAGCAGGTGAGCGTTACCGTTCATTCTCTAAAGAAGAGCAAGATAACTTAATTGCAAACTTAACAAATGACTTGAAAGACGTAAATGAACGCACAAAATTATTAGCTGTTTGTAACTTCTTCCGTGCAGATCAAGAATACGGTATGCGTTTAGCGCAGGCATTAAATGTTGATATTACGCAATATGTAGGAAATGCTCCGAAATAAATAGGAAAAGACGACCGGGCTTCGGTCGTCTTTTTTGTATAAAGTTATGTGGGGTATTTCGCATGTAAAACATGTCGGAATTTGTTGGTAAATCGATATGTTGTGTCGAACCGTTGATATATTGAAAGAAACAATCGATATATTTGAAAAATCGTTGATATATCCAAAAAACCGTTAATATATTTCCAGTTATACTAGGTGGGGTATGTTGCCCGGTACGCAAAAAAGAGATGCAATCTATCATCGATAGATTGCATCTCTTTTTTAGTTCACTCGCTCAGTATACTCATAAGCTTTCTCCCCATGCATCGAAATATCAAGTCCCATATGTTCCTCGTGCTCATCTACCCGGACAGGGAGGAAGAAGTTGATTGCTTTAATAATGGCATACGTCATTATAATTGTGAACGCATATGTTGCGCCGATCGCTACAAGTTGTTTCAACAGCAGCGAGGCGTTTCCGTAAAATAATCCGTTAGCGCCATCACCGTTTACGGCAGTAGTTGCAAATAATCCTGTCGCAATACCGCCCCAAGTTCCACCGATGCCGTGACATCCGAATGCATCGAGTGTATCGTCGTATCCGAATTTTGTTTTTAAGAAAAAGACCGCTCCGAAGCATAATACGCCGCCAATTGCTCCGATAAGAAGAGCTGAGAAAGGTGTAACGAACCCGCAAGCTGGTGTAATAGCGACTAGACCGGAAACGGCGCCACAAGCAGCTCCCATCGCAGTCGGTTTTGATTGGAAGAACCACTCTGAAAGCATCCAAGTTAATGCTGAGGCAGCGGCAGCTATATTTGTATTAATAAATGCAGTTAAAGCTACATCATTTAAAGATAATGCGCTTCCGACGTTAAAACCGAACCAGCCAAACCATAATAAGCCTGCGCCTAACATTGTAAATGGCAAATGGTGAGGAGAAGAACCATTTATGTTTTTTCGTTTTCCGAGGAAAATAGCTAATACAAGACCAGCAACTCCGGAAGTGATGTGAACGACGTTTCCGCCAGCGAAGTCTAGTGCACCAAGTTCCCTTAGCCACCCGCCGACGCCCCATACCCAATGAGCGACAGGATTGTAAACAATCGTTGTCCATAGAAGGATAAAAATAAGAAAGGCAGAAAATCGCATTCTTTCAGCAAATGCACCTGAAATTAAAGCTGGAGTTAAAATGGCGAACATGAGTTGAAACATCATGAATAAATTGTGAGGAATAGTAGATGAGTAGTCTGGATTTGGTGCGTAGGTAACTCCGTTTAGACCGAACCAATCAAGTGTACCGATAAGCCCGTGCCAATCTGGTCCGAATGATAAAGAATAGCCGATAACAATCCATTGAATCGAAACGATAGCCATTGCACTATAACTATGCATCGTTGTACTGAGTACATTTTTGCTGCGAACCATACCTCCATAAAAAAGTGCCAATCCTGGTGTCATCAACATGACCATTACTGTCGTCACAAACATAAAAACTGTATCTCCCATATTCATGAGCTCTCCTCCTATAATGTTAGAAAAAATAACATCATTTTGTTATGTTTCATATCATATTCGAAAAGGAACTGAAAATCAACTAAAAATTCAGAAAAATATATACATGATGTTAGAAAATGTAACATATATTATTTTGTGAGGATTGAAATCGACATATGCGTTTCTCTCGGATAATTGGTATAATATTCTTACAATTAAAAACTTGGGGGATGCGTGTGGGAAAAATACGGACTAGGAAACTATTCATTTGTTTTTGCTTAGCTTTTGTTTTGTTTGTACCAATACATACTTTTGCAGACGAAAAAAGAGAGTGGAAAGATGAAGTTATATACTCCATTATGATTGATCGCTTCAATAATGGAGAACCGAAAAATGACAAACAATTAGAAGTTGGTAATTTAGAAGGGTATCAAGGCGGGGATATAAGAGGAATTATAAAAAGGTTGGATTACATAAAAGAAATGGGTTTTACTACCGTTATGCTTTCGCCGCTTTTTGAAAGTGGAAAGTACGATGGATTAGACGTGCGAAATTTTAAAAAGGTAAATGAACATTTCGGGACAGACAATGATGTGAAAGAACTTGTAAAAGAAGCTCATGCAAAAGGAATGAAAGTTGTATTTCAATTTCCGCTTGGAGAAAACGAACGACAGGTAATTGACGCAATGAAATGGTGGATAAAAGAAGTTGATTTAGACGGAAGTTATGTTATACATAGTGAAAAAAAGCCGCGTTCCTTTTGGGATAACGCGCAAAAAGATATGCAAGTGATAAAGAAAGATTTTCGTATTATGACAAAGGAGGATAGCGAATACAACGAAAAAATAGTAGAATCGTTTTCCGAAGCGGATGTATCGGTGAAATCGTTATACGATGTGAGTAAAAAAGAAGGGGACTTTGTTACGTTTTTAGATGATCAAGAAACAAAAAGATATGCGCGTATTGCAAAAGAAAATATGTATTATCCGCCATCACGTTTAAAGTTGGCGCTTACTTATTTGTTAACATCACCTGGGATTCCGAATTTTTATTACGGAACTGAAATTGCATTAGATGGAGGAAGTGTACCCGATAATAGACGATTAATGGATTTTAAGTCAGACGAAAAGTTTATGCAACACATAACAAAACTAGGTGAACTTAGGCAGGCGAGACCGTCTTTACGACGCGGTACGTTTGAGCTTCTGTATGATAAGAGCGGGATGAGTATACTAAAACGAAAATATAAAGATGAAGTAACTTTAGTAGCAATTAATAATACGAAAGAAACACAAAAAGTCTCCTTACCTGCAAGTGAAATTGGTGAAAAACAAGAGTTAAGAGGATTGTTACAGGATGAAATTATAAGAGAGGAAAATGGAAAATTTTATCTCGTTTTAAAGCGTGAAGAATCAAACGTGTATAAAGTTAACGGAGAAACAGGTGTGAATTGGTTATTTATCTCCTTAATCGTTGGTGTGAATGTATTATTTATTGCGTTTCTAATTGCAGTTAAAAGGAAACGTAGATGAGATGAGAAGTTACTCACTCTATGTTCATGTCTTCTTATTGGATTTGTAAGTTTGTTCGGTGGGGCCAGGTTAGGGAGAAAGCCTTCTTCCTAGCCTGTTTTTGTGTCCATACGGATAGAGAAAGACCTTTGAAACAATAATTGCAACTATATTAATTTTACATTACATTAAAAGTTAGAGAATACTCTTATACTAATATAGTGCTAAATAGTAGGTGGGAAAATGGAGTTTTACGATTTGGGTATTACCATTAAAGAGCTTAGAATTAAAAAAAATATATCACAATCCGAATTATGTCATGGAATATGTTCACAAAGTCAAATTAGCAAAATAGAAAAAGGTGTGATTTATCCATCTAGCATATTATTATATCAATTATCAGAAAGACTTGGTATTGACCCAAATAATATATTTGCATTAACTCAAAACAAAAAATTAAAATATGTAGAAAATGTAAAATGCGTAATAAAAGATTGCTTAAAGCAAAAACAATATAGTGAACTTTATGAAATCGTGAAAAAAGAGAAAGATGAAAAGAATTTCCAGGCAAAAGAAGATAAACAATTTCTCCTATGGCATGAAGCGATTGCTATATTTGAGGTGAACAGATCCATAAAAACTGCTTTAAAGCTTTTAAATAATGCATTAAAACTAACTTTAACCAATGTTGATTTTTTATCAGAAAGAGAAATAGATATTATGCAGACAATGTCTATATTTTATGCGGAAAATAAAGAATATGATAAAAGTATTACTATATTAAGAAGGTGTTTAACTAATTTTAATAAGTTAGATTTCCCGAGAGATAAAGCGATTAAATTAAAAATCATTTTTAATTTAGCGAAATGTTTAGGTATGACCTATCAATATGAAGAGGCGGTAAAATACATTGATAAAGGAATCAAATTAGCTATTAATCTAAATACTTTATACTTATTAGGTGAACTTTACTATTTAAAGGGATGGAATTTATTAAGATTTAAACAACAGAATGAAGAAGATATTGCAAATAACATGAAAAAAGCATTATTTATATTTGAACTAACAGAAAAAGAAAATCTGATAAAAATGGTTAAAGAAAAATATTTAGAAAACCAAACTGAAAAAAGTCACTTATAATTCATTTGGAAATCACTTGAAATATAATAAAACCTACAGGGAAAATCTCTGTAGGTTTTATACTTATAAACTTGCTTCTAAAATATTAGTGTTTAATATAAATTTTTGAATAAGAGTTTACTTAGTGTACTTTTTATTTTGAAGTCTGCATCTTTATTAACAATTTATGCTTCTTTTTAATCACATCCAAATATTGTTAAGATTGAGATGATTCAAGTCGGAGGAAGGCACTTTGAGGTGTCTTTTTTTTATGACCTTTATCATTAACTATTTAATGTTTTTTTAAATGATTACATGACATATTTTTTTTGTACCAAGCTTTGTTGATACAGTTAGACTTATCCGTTAGTGTATTCGTATTATTAGAACATCCTACAGTATTTAGGGAGAATGTGGCCAATAAAAACCATAATATTAATTTCTTCAAATAACCACTTCTAACTCTTTTTTAATTAACATTTTTTAAAATACTTATTAATTTTACATTACATTAAAGGTTGGAAAATATTCTTATACTCATAAATTGTTACGTTTCGGCGAGGAGAGGAATTATGAGTTATAGCAATTTTTAAGATGACTTTGGCCTAGGATGTAATTGCTAAGAAAAGTAATTCAAATCGAAGGGAAAACGTCTTAAGGTGCCTTTTCCTTATTTTCAATTTACTTAGCGATTTTTACCGCACATACCCTTTTTTCTATGGTTTGTTCTTGTAATATTGTCTCTACAAGACAAAAAGAAAACTCCTCTAATTAAGAGGAGTTTTCTTTTTAGCGGTAGTTAATGAACTGTACGTCGATTGGTAAATCAGCGCTACGAACAGCTGCGATTACTGCTTGTAAGTCATCACGGCTTTTCGCTGTAACACGTACTTGATCATCTTGTACTTGTGTTTTTACTTTTAATTTCATTTCTTTAATGATGTTGTTAATTTTTTTCGCGTTATCTTTATCGATACCTTGTTGAAGTGTTGCGCGTTGGCGAACAGTGTTGCCAGTTGCAGCTTCAACTTTTCCGTAATCTAAGTTCTTAATTGGAACGTTACGTTTTACAAGTTTAGAGATAAGAACGTCTTTTACTTGCTCTAATTTAAACTCGTCATCAGAAGTTAAAACAAGTACTTCTTTTTCTAATTTAATATCACTTTTACTTCCTTTAAAGTCATATCGGTTTTGGATTTCTTTTAATGCGATGTTAATTGCGTTTGTTACTTCAGGTAATTCTACTTTCGAAACGATGTCAAAAGAACTATCTTTTGCCATAGTTAGCACCTCCAAATAAATTTCTAATCTTGTTATGTACTGTACATACTAAAGTATAGCTGAAAACGAGTCTAGACTTAAGTGTTTTCGTACTTATATTCATGTAACCTCATTTTATTATAGTGAATTTTGGGCAGTTGGACAAATACAGGAAAAATCATGTTATAATTAACTTTTGTTTGGAATGATAAAAAAGATAATTTTATATATATAGAAGGGAATTAAAAAATATGTATTTGCAAATAGGATCGATTGAACAGGTAACTGTTTTACGCGAAACGGAAATCGGATATATGGTTGGGAATGAAGAAGAAGAAATTTTCCTACATAAAAACGAAGTAGCTGGAGAAATTGAAGAAGGCGATACGATTGATGTATTTTTATACCTTGATCACCAAAATCGTATTTCAGCAACAATGAAGGAACCAATTATTACAACTTATGATTGGAACTGGGTAAAGGTTGTAGAAGTTATTCCTAGTTTAGGTGTGTTTGTTGATATTGGTGTGTCAAAAGATATACTAATTCCAGCTGATGAGTTCCCGATTTATATGCCGGTATGGCCAGAAGTAGGCGACGAATTATATTGTACGTTAAAATTAACGAATCGTGATCGTTTAATTGCTCTTCCGGCAAGAGACAGTGATATGCAAGAAATTATCGTAGATGCAACGCCATCTATGCGTAATAAAAACGTAAATGGACGTGTATATCGTTCGCTTCAAGTCGGTTCATTCGTACTAACTGATGAGCATTTCCGTGCTTTCTTGCACCATACAGAAAGAAAAGAACAAGTTCGCATCGGTCAGCGTGTAACAGGCCGTATTATTGACGTAAAAGATGACGGTACAATTAACATTTCACTTCTTCCTCGTAAAGAAGAAGGAATGGAAGACGATGCTGCAGTAATTTATGCATATATGGAAGAACGAGGCGGAGCAATGCCGTTTTGGGATAAGAGCCATCCAGAAGATATTAAAGAACGCTTTAACATGAGTAAAGCTGCATTTAAGCGCGCACTTGGTAAGTTGATGAAAGAAGAAAAGGTTTACCAAGAAGAAGGTTGGACTTACTTTAAGAAATAAGATGAAAGATTAAAAAGCACACCCTTATCTAAAAAGATAAGGATGTGCTTTTTTTAATTTCCTTGCGGAGAAACAAGAGTAAACGTATCTTTCAACTCACTATCGTTTATTTTAATATTTGCCTTTTTTAATTCCTCTTGTAACAATTTTTTGCTGAATACACGATCAGCAGTACGTTCTTCCTCTAAGTTTTTGCGAATAGAGTTTTTTACCTCATCGTAAGGTTTTAAATCTTTTTTATCAGTTAATTTAATAACGTGATAACCGTTTGATGATTTTACGGGATTGCTAATTTGTCCAACATTTAGTTTGTAGGCAGCCATTTCGAATTCAGGAGCCATTGTACCTGAATTGAAGTATCCAAGGTCTCCGCCTTTATCTTTTGATAGCAGATCTTGTGATTCTTGTTTTGCTAATTCTTCAAATGAAGCACCAGCATCTAGTTTACTCTTTATTTCTTTCGCTTCATTTTCGTCACTTACTAATATGTGACTCGCTTTAATTTCTGGCTTATAGTGGTCTTTTACGTCTTTTTCTGTAATACTTTTCTTAATCGCTTCATTCATAGCAAGTTTGAACTTAATTTGATTTTTGAAATCCTCTTCATCTTTTAAACCATTATTTTCTAATACTTTTTTGAATTGATCTCCATATTGTTTTTTTACTTTTTCTACTTCTTTATTTACCTCTTCATCAGGTACTTTATATTTTTTTGTGATGACGTCTTGTGCCATCATTTCGTATAGCATGTCTTTTCCGTAACGATCTTTCAATTGTTTTTCGAAGTTATCCTTTGTAATGGTGGAGTCTGTTGCTGTAGCGACTGTAGCTGAGCCATTCTTTTGTCCGCAAGCAGATAGCATCAATATACTTATTAGTGCAGTAATAATGAAAATATGTTTCCCTCTCATGCCAACACCTCATCCGAATATGTTATCGCTATTGTAGAATATAGAAGTGAACATGAAGTGAATTTTTAATGTTTTTTTCCTTTAAAATGTAAAAAAGTACATCAACATAATTGTTGATGTACGATGGAATCAAAGGTGATCGGTCTTTTTAGAGTATGCACGTTTACCTTGCTGAATATTTTTTTGCTCTTGCTCATTTTTTTGTGTGCGTTTTGCGTTATTATCGCGTGCTTTTTTGTCGTTATCACTCGTATGTGGCATATGTATCAACTCCATTTCTAAACGTTGTACGTTTATCATTTCCTTTTTCGTAAAGACTATGTATAGCGGTGCATTTATGAAGGGTAAAGGTGGATTCAAAATGGATTTGAAGTTGAATTATACTGAACTTATAAAGAAGTTAATCGTTGTAATCATCGCAGGTTTATTAAACGCGATTGGGATGAATTTATTTTTAACGCCAGCAAAAGTGTATGCGAGCGGCTTTGCTGGATTGTCTCAATTATTATCACAAATATTAGGTGATTTTTTATCGATTCACATATCTACGGGAGTATTGTTTAGCTTATTTAATATTCCTGTCGTTATTTTAGCGTGGAAAAAGGTTGGAAAGGCCTTCACCTTTTTTAGTTTTCTTTGTGTTATATTTATGACTTTGTTTTTAGAAATCATCCCTGTTAGAGCGGTTTCGAATGATATCATATTAAATGCGATTTTTGGCGGGATTATTTCGGCAATTGGAGTAGGGATTGCTTTAAAGTGGGGTGCTTCTACAGGTGGATTAGATATTATCGCCATGATTTTATCAAAAATAAAAGATAAGCCTGTCGGTACATACTTTTTCTTTTTTAATGCAATTATCATTATCGCTGCTGGCTATGTATATGGATGGGAAAAAGCGTTATATACGTTAGTTACTTTATATGTATCAACGAGAATTATTGATGCAATTCATACTCGTCATGTAAAGATTACAGCATTAATTGTTACGAAGAATGGGACAGATGTAAGAAAGGCGATTCACTCACGATTAGTAAGAGGGATTACAACGATACCAGCAACAGGTGCTTATACGAATGAAAATAAAGAAATGTTAATGATGGTTATTACTCGTTATGAGTTATACGAATTAGAGAGGATTATTAAACAAGTGGACCCAGGTGCATTTACAAATATACTGCAAACAGTTGGTGTGTTCGGATTGTTTCGGAAAGATTAAAGAGGACCGAAGTTGGTCCTCTTTTTTAATGTAAATTCGTAATGTTTTGCAATTGCTCTTGCATTTCACGGAGCTGAACTTTTTCAGCAGTTGAAGAGTTTGCGTAAGCGGATTGCAAAGCATTTTTTGCTCTATACACGAGATCTTGTTGCTCAGTACCGCTTGAACAAGATACGGCATTTTCAACAGCATCTCTAGCTTGTTGGAATAGTAAGTTCCCCATTTAAACCCCTCCAAAAGAAGAGTTACTTCTTGCTTTTTCTGCCTCAGCTAATGTACCTCTGTACGGGAATCTTGCATCATGCTTCATAACAGCATCGGCTCCTTGTTGGATAAAACGTTTTGATTTGTTCTTTTTACCCATTCGAAAAACCCCCTTTATTTAGCTGAAAACAATCGACGCGATGTCTCATGCGTCTACTTATAGTATGGACATTTGGCAGGAAACTATAAGTAGGGAATTTTTAGATTACAACCCAAGAACCTCTTCTAAATATAAAGCAATACCATCTTCTTCGTTCGTTAACGTCGTATGGTTTGCAAGTGATTTTAATTCAGGGATGGCATTTCCCATTGCGATACCGTGACCAGCAAATTCAATCATTTCAAAATCATTATCTTCATCACCGAAAGCGATAATGCGCTCTTGTGGAATGTTGTAATGACTAGAAATTTTTTGTAATCCAACTGCTTTATTTAACCCGCTTTTCACAATTTCAATAATCGGCCAAGGTGCGCCCCATTTTCTATGGTCGATTACTTCCGCATGCATATCCGTTAAATGTTGACGAATTGCAGTAGAATGCTCGTCATGTGCGTCAATTAATAAGCAAGTTGGATGATCGTTTAAAATATTTAATAAGTCTCCCGTAAAAATCTTAGGAGAGCCGAATTCGAAAATATGTTTTTTATCTTCATCAATTTCACGAACATACACATCGTCCATTACTTCCGCGTATATATTTTTTACGCCAAAATCAAAGCAAGCTCGGACAATTTCTTGCGCTGTTGCTAGCTCAAGAGGAGAGTGATGTGTTCCCCAGTTTGAATCAAGAGGATGATGTACGTAAGCGCCGTTAAAGTTTACGATCGGTGTGTTAAGATCAAGTTCTTTATAGTAATCATAACTAGCACGGAATGGACGTCCTGTTGAAATAACGACAATATGTCCCTGTTCCTTTGCTTTTGCAATTGTATGTTTCGTTCGAGTGGAAATTATTTTGTTGTCTGTTAATAAAGTGCCGTCTAAGTCTAATGCGATTAAATGTTGTTTGTTCATAATTTCACCTCTTATAATAATTTTTTTGTATCTATCTGTATTTCCGTTTTTAATATGCAGAAATAAGAGGTTAGACTCGGTGAAATCACCATAGATGGAAATTTCACTATATATCCATCTTACGTCTCAAAGTGCTGTGGTGTCTACTATTTATCGTTGGAAATTAAGAAAAGTCAACATCTTTTTAGAAAGTTCAAACAATGTTTCTTTCATTATGTATAAATTGTGAAAAGGGTTACATTGCTCGTGTGATGAGGCATATAATGAACATGTAATCTTCTCGTATATGTTTGACTCTCCTTTGAAACTAGCCTAGAGTAGGTTGGTTTCTTTTTTTTCTACAAGTAGGAAAGAAATCCCTGCTTACGCTTGTGTCATTCATATATATGTACAAGAATGAGATGTAGTACTGTTTCCTAAACATGACAGAAAAGCTTTCTTTTAAAATGGATATACTAATGAGGCAAGACGTCATGGAAGGAGAATGAAGATGGGACAAAATCGCAGGTTTCGTTCTGGACAAAAAGCGCCGAATGATGGCATTTACGTAGAAATTGGTGAAACGGGAAGTATGGTGAAAGATCCGCAAATGGTGAAATTAACTGCCGGTGAAAAGTTTCCGGATAACACGAATCATAACCGCCAGTGGACATATAAAAGAAAACCGTAACAGAAGCCGCAATCATTATTGCGGCTTTTTTGTCGTTACACATTGTAATTTCATTTACCGTATTTTTTATCAGTATAATGAATGCTCTCTTTTTCTTTTTCAAATAATAAGTTTGAAAATACATAGGCAAAATTATTGTATAAAAAAGTCAGTTGGCGTATAATCAAATCAAAGGTCAAAGAAAGTCAAACTTTTGGAGGGCTGTAAAGATGGACTTAAATCAAATGACAACAAAAACACAAGAGGCGATTATGAGTGCCCAATCTTTAGCGGTATCTCATCATCACCAAGAGGTGGATACTGTTCATCTATTACTTGCATTATTAGAAGAGCAAGATGGATTAGCAGTACGTATATTTCAAAAAATGAATGTTGATATAGAAGCATTAAAGCAAGGTGCTGAAAGTTTAATTAAAAAGAAACCTTCTGTAACGGGGAGCGGTGCAGAAGTTGGAAAATTGTATGTAACGAGCGCTCTGCAACAACTTCTTGTAAGAGCAGGAAAAGAAGCAGAAAAACTGCAGGATGATTACATTTCAGTAGAACATGTATTGCTTGCTTTTTCTGAAGAAAAAGGCGATATAAATCAATTATTTACAAGATTGCATATTACGAAAGATAACTTATTACAGTCTTTAATGACAGTTCGGGGGAATCAAAGAGTGACGAGTCAAAATCCAGAAGCAACTTATGAAGCGTTAGAAAAATATGGTCGTGATTTAGTGGCGGAAGTGAGAGCAGGGAAAATTGATCCTGTAATCGGCCGTGATAGTGAAATACGACGTGTAATCCGTATTCTTTCACGTAAAACGAAAAACAATCCGGTTTTAATTGGGGAGCCAGGTGTTGGTAAAACAGCAATCGTTGAAGGGCTAGCACAGCGTATCGTGAAAAAGGATGTACCTGAAGGATTGAAAGATAGAACGATTTTTGCGTTAGATATGAGTGCACTCGTAGCTGGTGCGAAATTCCGTGGTGAGTTCGAAGAGCGTCTGCAAGCTGTATTAAATGAAATTAAAAAGAGTGAAGGACGCATTTTATTATTCATTGATGAACTTCATACAATAGTTGGAGCTGGTAAAACAGAGGGAGCCATGGATGCAGGAAATATGTTAAAACCGATGCTTGCGCGCGGTGAACTGCATTGTATCGGGGCGACGACGCTCGATGAATATCGCAAATATATTGAGAAAGATCCAGCGCTAGAAAGACGTTTCCAACAAGTATTAGCAGAAGAACCAACTGTTGAAGATACAATTTCCATTTTACGTGGATTAAAAGAACGCTTTGAAATTTATCACGGTGTAAATATTCATGACCGTGCGATTGTAGCAGCGTCAGTTTTATCAGATCGATATATTTCAGATCGCTTCTTACCTGATAAAGCAATTGACCTTGTTGATGAAGCGTGTGCAACAATTCGTACAGAAATTGATTCTATGCCAACAGAATTAGATGAAGTAACGCGCCGCATTATGCAGCTGGAAATTGAAGAAGCGGCTCTTGGGAAAGAAACGGATCGTGGTAGCCAAGAGCGTCTAAAAACATTGCAACGTGAATTATCGGATTTAAAAGAAGTTGCAAGTGGCATGAGAGCGAAATGGGAGAAAGAAAAAGAAGACATTCACAAAGTTCGTGACTTACGTGAACATTTAGAACGTTTGCGTCGTGAATTAGAAGAAGCAGAAGGCAATTACGATTTAAATAAAGCAGCCGAACTTCGTCACGGGAAAATTCCCGCAATTGAAAAAGAGTTAAAAGAAGCGGAAGAAATGGGCGCGCATAATAAACAAGAAAATCGTTTATTACGTGAGGAAGTAAGTGAAGAAGAAATTGCAGATATTGTTTCACGCTGGACTGGTATTCCTGTTGCGAAACTCGTGGAAGGTGAACGCGAGAAATTATTACGCTTAGAGCAAATCTTATCAGAGCGTGTCATCGGACAAGAGGAAGCAGTAAGCTTAGTGTCAGACGCAGTTCTTCGTGCTCGCGCTGGTATTAAAGATCCGAACCGCCCGATTGGTTCTTTCATCTTCTTAGGACCAACAGGTGTTGGTAAAACAGAACTTGCAAAAACGTTAGCCCAGTCTTTATTCGATAGTGAAGAGCAAATGATTCGCATTGACATGTCTGAGTATATGGAGAAACACGCAGTGTCACGCTTAATTGGTGCACCTCCTGGATATGTAGGATATGAAGAAGGCGGTCAATTAACAGAAGCGGTAAGACGTAAACCATATTCCGTTGTTTTATTAGATGAAATTGAAAAAGCACATCCAGAAGTATTCAACATTTTATTACAAATGTTAGATGATGGACGCATTACAGATTCACAGGGCCGTACAGTGGACTTTAAAAATACAGTTATTATTATGACTTCAAATATTGGATCTGCTCATTTACTAGATGGATTAGAAGAAGATGGTTCGATTAAAGAGGAATCAAGAGACCTTGTAATGGGGCAATTAAGAGGACATTTCCGCCCTGAATTTTTAAACCGTGTGGATGAAATTATTTTATTCAAACCTCTTACAACGAATGAAATTAAAGGCATTGTTGATAAAATTGTAAAAGAACTACAAGGTCGTCTAGCTGACCGTCACATTACAGTAGAATTAACAGATGCAGCAAAAGAATTTGTTGTGGAAGCCGGTTTTGACCCAATGTACGGAGCTCGTCCATTAAAGCGATACGTACAGCGTCAAGTGGAAACGAAATTAGCACGAGAATTAATTGCAGGAACAATTACTGATAATAGTCACGTAGTTGTTGATGTAGAAAATAACGAATTAGTCGTTCATGTGAAATAAAAATAAAAAAGAGTTCGGATAAAATCCGGACTCTTTTTTAGTGTTGTTCTACTGGCTCGTTTGGAA
The DNA here is from genome assembly GCF_008368855.1 of Bacillus sp. TE8-1. Classification (NCBI taxonomy): domain Bacteria; kingdom Bacillati; phylum Bacillota; class Bacilli; order Caryophanales; family Bacillaceae; genus Bacillus; species Bacillus sp. TE8-1. The sequence goes on from NZ_QPET01000012.1 coordinate 162,648, forward strand.
TTGCAGCTGAAATTGCTAGTACTAACACAGCAAGAACAACTGAGAAAATAGACGCTTGGTTAAAGTCGTATGTACCGCCAGTCATAGAGCCGATTACATAGCTCATCATATGTACAAGTAAGAACGACCAAATTAATGCCCAAATGAAACGCATATTTTACACCTCTATTCGTTCAATCTGTCCTTATTGTAACACAATTGAAAAAAGAATATAGAAAAATATTTGTAGATTTTTCAACGCAAATTTGCATTCCGTTCATACATTATAAAAGAGTGGTTTTATATGTTTAGAAAATAAGGCGGGGGAAAAATGAGTATTACGGAACGTTTTTTTTACTTAGAAAAAGAACCATGTGTCATTTATTTACCGGAGAAGCCAAATGGATTTTCTGTTATGCTCCTCGGTGATTATAACTACTTTATTGAGAATGGTACAAGTTTATGGACACAGCATGCGGGTAGATCTTATTTTTTACATGGCCTTATTGAGCAAGGCTACACAGTCTTTTCTTCTAATTTATACGGAAGACATTGGGGAAACGACCAATCTGTTCGTCTAGCGAAACGTTTATATGACGTTGTGTTGAGAAAAGAGACATTGAATGCGAAAATGCACATTATGGCAGATGGTATGGGAGCACTTGTAGCACTCGAAATGATGAACAAATACCCTGAGTGTATACGCTCTGTCATTATGTTAAATCCGTGTTTAGATTTACCAGAATATGTGGAATTTGAGAAAGAGCATAAGTTTTTTTACAAGAGACTCGTGAAGGAATTAAGTTTGGCGTATGATGCCAAAGAAGAAGAATTAGAATCAAAAATAAATAAGAAATCATTTACGCTTCTTCCATCTTGTGTCCCGGTCAAAGTTTTCGTATCAACGCAAGAAAAGAGAGGAAGAAAACAGCAATTGCGTAAATATGAGAAAATGAGGCAACTAAATCAATGTGATACTTCTGTCTTGTTCCATCTGCAAGATGTAAAATATAAAATGGTTAGGCAAACGACCGATTTCTTTAAAAAATATGAAGAAGAATTATGAAGCTCCCATATACATAAATGAGGAGCTATTTGTTTCAGAGGGAAAGGGTTGGTGGTATGGAACGCGTGCTGATAATAGGTGCACTTACGTTTGTAGGTTATCACCTTGTAAATAAAATGATTGAAGAAGAAGTGGAAGTGTATGGTCTTGATTTTGATGAATTCGATAGTATGACTAAAATTAATGAAGAGAAGTTATTATTAATTGGGCGAAATGCATTATTTACGTATTATTCGATAAGAGATGAAGATGGATGGAGATCGGTTGAGGAAGAGAGATTCGATACTGTTTACTTTTGCTTATATGAGCCAAATCAGCAAAGTGGATTTCGGAATGAAAGGGTCATATTACAATATTTAAAGCGAATTATAAGAATGTGTGAAGAACAAAAAGTGAAGTTAAATTTAATTTCTTCTATTGAGGTAGGCAGTACAGATGAATCCGAAAATAAGCGCCTATTTTTGAAAGTAGAAGAAGGATTGAAAAAAGGGAATTTACAATATAGTGTATTTCGAGTTCCAACATTATATGGACCGTGGCAACCGTCCTTTATGATGTTTCATCAGCTTATTTTATCAGAATTAGGTGAAAAAGAGTGTCGTTATACGATTGAGGAAAATGGGGATGATTTACTTTACATTGAAGATGTATGTGAATACTTATGGGAAAATGGAACGAGCGGGGCGCATCTTGGTATATACAATTTACTTAGTGGTAAACAGTCATTATGGGAAAAAGGTATGAATCTTTTACACGCGGATGATAAAGTAAATAAAAATAATAACGAAGTAAGAGATGAGGCTATCGAGGTAATTTCAATAAAAAGAAATACTCCGTTAGAATATGGTTTAAATAAGCAACTGGCACACATGAAAAAATATAAAGAGTTATACGAAGAGTAGTACGCGTGTTACACTATTGTATGTGAAAGTTTTAATGGAGAGGAAGAGCATAATATGAACGAAAAAAGCATGCAGTTTTTACAAATCGCAATGAAGCATTTACCGGAAGCAAAGGCAATTTTAGATGATAATGGAATTGCACTTGATATGGAGAAGGCACAGCCGGTGTTAGAGTTGTTAATGAAAGTTATGAACGAAGCTTATGAGCTTGGGAAAGCAGATAAAGAATAAAAAGAATAAAAAGAATAAAAAGCATCTTCTTAAGATGGAAGAGAGGCCCGAACCGTGGATAGAAGCGGTCAGGGCCTTTTTTATTCTCGCCTGGGGGGGAAAACCAGAGATATGAAGAGGATAAAGGAAAAGTAGTGAGGAGAACTCTCTAGTTTAGAAGGAAAGCAGATAAAGAATAAAAAGCATCTTTTTAAGATGGAAGAGAGGCCCGAACCGTGGATAGAAGCGGTTTGAGTCTTTTTATATTTTAGAGGTATGTTTCTGTTTCTGTTTCTTTTAATGAAAAATAACGTGAATAATGCGTTAGCTTTCTGTTTTATGCGAAATATATTCTAGACAAAAATACATTTATGTTTTAAAATTAGTACCAAGTCATAATATTTGATATAAAACGGAGGGCTGCGATGTGAACGTGGGCATTTTAGGGATCGGAAGATATGTGCCAGAAAAAGTAGTCACAAATCACGATTTAGAGAAAATAATGGAAACATCCGATGAATGGATTCGTACGAGAACGGGAATTGCAGAAAGACGCATTGCCGATGATACAATAGATACTTCATATATGGCCGTAGAGGCTTCTAAAAAAGCACTTGAAGATGCAGGAATTAGCGGAGAGGATATCGATCTTATTTTAGTAGCGACAGTAACACCAGATCGTGCTTTTCCAGCAGTTGCTTGTGTAATTCAAGAAGCAATAGGAGCGAAACATGCAGCTGCAATGGATTTAAGTGCAGCATGTGCCGGTTTTATGTACGGAATGATTACAGCGCAGCAATTTATTCAAACAGGAACGTATAAAAATGTATTAGTAGTTGGTAGTGATAAACTATCTAAAATTGTAGACTGGAACGATCGAAATACAGCAGTACTATTTGGAGACGGAGCCGGTGCTGTCGTAATGGGAGCTGTTTCAGAAGGTAAAGGCGTTCTATCTTTTGAATTAGGAGCAGACGGAAGTGGCGGCAAGCACCTTTATCAAGACGAGTATGTTATGATGAATGGCAGAGAAGTGTTTAAATTTGCCGTTCGTCAACTTGGTGATTCTTGTCTTCGCGTTTTAGATAAAGCTGGTCTTACGAAGGAAGATGTGGATTTCTTAGTACCGCATCAAGCAAACATTCGTATTATGGAATCTGCAAGAGAGAGGTTAAATTTACCACAAGAAAAAATGAGTATGACGATTGAGAAGTTCGGTAATACATCAGCTTCTTCCATTCCGATTGCAATGGTAGAGGAATTGCAAAACGGACGTATTCAAGACGGTGATTTAATTATACTTGTTGGTTTTGGCGGCGGATTAACATGGGGAGCAGTTGCTCTTCGTTGGGGTAAATAAGGACTGAGAGAAAAAAGGAGTGTATTTTGTATGGAAAAAAAGAGGGTCGTAATTACAGGACTAGGAGCTGTTACACCGGTCGGTACAGATGTTGAAACAGCGTGGGAAAACATTAAAAAGGGTGTATCTGGAATCGGGCGACTTACAAGAATTGATCCAGAACTATTTCCAGCAAAAGTAGCAGCGGAAATTAACGACTTTGAAGTCGAGAAATATATTGATAAAAAAGAAGCGCGCCGTATGGATCGCTTTACACAATATGCAGTAGCAGCAGCGAAAATGGCAGTTGCAGATGCAAAGCTTGAAATTACAGAAGAAAACGGACCTCGAATTGGTGTATGGATTGGATCTGGTATTGGCGGTATGGAAACATACGAAGAACAATTTAAGATTTTTACTGAGAAAGGCCCACGCCGCGTGAGCCCATTCTTCGTGCCGATGATGATTCCAGATATGGCAGCAGGTCAAGTATCAATCGCAACAGGAGCAAAAGGAATTAACACTTGTTCTGTAACGGCTTGTGCATCTGGTGCAAACTCAATTGGTGATGCATTTAAAGCAATTCAGCGTGGTGATGCTGATGCAATGATTACAGGCGGAGCAGAAGCGCCGCTAACAAGTATGGCATTCGCAGGATTTAGCTCAGCAAAAGCATTAACATTTAATGAAGACCCAGCAACGGCTTGCCGTCCATTTGATAAAAACCGTAGCGGTTTCGTAATGGGTGAAGGTTCAGGTATTCTAATTCTTGAAGAATTAGAGCATGCATTAGCACGCGGTGCTCACATTTACGCGGAAATTGCTGGTTATGGTGCAACTGGAGATGCATTCCATATTACAATGCCTGCTCCTGGTGGGGAAGGCGGAGTGCGTGCAATGCGTCAAGCTTTAGCTGATGCAGGCCTACAGCCAGAAGATATTGATTACATTAATGCGCACGGTACAAGTACGGATGCGAATGAAAAATATGAAACGATGGCAATTAAAGAAACTTTCGGCGAGCACGCGTATAAAGTAGCAATTAGCTCAACGAAATCAATGACAGGTCACTTATTAGGAGCAGCTGGTGCTGTTGAAGCGATTTTCTCTATTAAATCAATTACAGACGGAGTAATTCCTCCAACAATTAACTATGAGACACCAGATCCAGAATGTGACTTAGATTACGTACCAAATCAAGCGAGACACCAAGAAGTAAATGCAGTATTAAGTAACTCATTAGGATTCGGTGGTCATAACGCAGTGTTAGTATTTAAATCGTATAAATAATCGATGAAATAAGGAGTTTTTTCGCAATAGAAATAATCGATGAAATAAGGAGTTTTTTCGCAATAGATTGCGAAAAAACTCCTTATTTATTTTTACGCCTTTTTCTCCTGTAGCATATACATAAGAAAAAGGAGGGATAAAGATGGGGATTGTTGAAACAGCTGAATGGCTACATTTATATTATGGACGGCCAGAAAAACTTTGTGAGAAATTTACGAAGTATATTCCGTTGCCAAAAGAAAGGTTGTATCGCTTTTTAATTTCAAAAGGGATGTATCGCCCGATCATGCGCGGAGAAAAGGAAATTAAAGAATTAGAGGAAAAGGAAATTTGGAAAGAATTGAGCCTGGAGTATGATAAACTGAAAAATTGGTTAAAAGGTCCAGATGTCCCTGTCTTTATTTTATTATCAGATTCCTATAATCGAACTGTACAAGAAGAGTATAACGGTAGGGCTGGATTATCTATGCGTCATGTTATTTTCTTATTCGTATGTGGGCGGAATTCGGTAGAAGAATTAAAAGTGTTATTGGCGCATGAATATCATCACATATGCAGGTTACATCAAATTGAGACGAAAGAAACAGAATATACATTACTTGATACGATGATTATGGAAGGGCTAGCGGAACAAGCAGTAACAGAAAGGTATACAGAAAAAAACAATGCACCGTGGACGGCGTATCTTTCAAAAGAAGAGGCTGTTTATTATTGGAAAAATGTTGTACATGAAAGAATAAGTATAAAACGAGGAACAAGGGAACATGACATCTTATTAAATGGCTTTCACTCTTATCCGAAGATGCTTGGCTATGCGCTTGGATTTCATATTGTCAAAGATTGTGTAACTTTGGAAGGAGAAGATACACTTTCTTTATTATCTATAGATGCAAAAGAAATATTGAATAAAGCAAGGACATTTCATATATAAAAAACAGGAGTTCTATTTCCTGTTTTTTTAGTATTAATAGAAGAAAAAATAATAATTAGAATATATTTCCTCAAGTGGAATAAAGTTAAGCAAAAATGAACATAATGATTGGTACAAACAGTAGTGAAGTGAGGGGTAGTGAATGTTATATCTACATGATGTATGGGTAAATTGGTTTGAAGGTGAAGAGAATGGGTATAACGTTTGTCATTTTTACGAATGGCGGAAAGATGATACGATTGAGCTATTAGATCAAGTGCCATTATTAAAAGTAGATGCCACATTATATCATTACATCGAGAACGAATTGTTAGAGCTTCCGCAAAAAATGCTGGAAGACGTACATCATAAGGCTTATATTCGTAAAAATCATGAACGTTTGCAGCAAGAGTATTGCTTTGTTGTTACAGATGGAAAAGGAATTATTGCGATTGACACAATTGGTTACAATGTACCAATTCGCAAAAGTAGACTTATACCACGCCAAGAGCAGATGGTATATGAGATGGTAGAAAACGTACAAGCAGAAAAGTATGAGTTCCAAGTAGAAGAAACAGAAAAAGAACATCATATTTTATCACCATCGCCTTTCATTATGAATGGCTTGACTCGTAAAGAAAGACAGCTAAAACAATTATTATTTATGGCGTTAGATCAATTACATACAACGAAAAACACAGCAGAAATTCGCTATTGGTTCACAGAGTGGGATCCATCAGCATATGGAATGGTTCAACATATGGAATTTGAAGATATTTGGGCTAAGCTGTATGATGAAGCGAAAACAGGCTGGTCTGATAAGCACGAACAATTATGCGAGCGTCTCGTAAAAGGACAGCCATTTTTTGAAAAGTTATGGGAAATGGAAAATGAGCAAAAGGTAAATTAAAAAACCGCCAATTGGCGGTTTTTTAATTTTGTAGTAATCTAGCTCTGGCAGCAAGAATGTTCGGTGGCTTCGCGCCTTCCTGCGAGGCAAAAAGCGCCTCTACGTCAGGAGCTCCATCCCCCTCACATTCTAAACGAGCCGCCTCCGCTTTTTGTAGAAATCCAGCTCCGGCAGCAAGCTCTTCGTGTCTAAGAACCTTTCGCATAAGAAGACAAAAAGCGTCTTCTATGCGAAAGAACCTTAGCCAGTCAGAGCTGAACGAGCTGCCTCCGCTTTATATGTTACCTACGTTTTCTGCTTAGTCCCATTGCGTTTTCTACTTTGCGTAGTTGTTTGAATGCGACGCGGTTTGCTTTTTCTGCACCTTTGTCTAGGATTTCGTCTAGTTCTGGTGAGTTGATTAGTTCGTTATATTTGTCTTGAATTGGACGAATAGCTTCTACGACTACTTGCGCTAGGTCGCCTTTGAAGTCGCCGTATCCTTTTCCTTCGTACATTGCTTCGATTTCTTCAACTGTTTTTCCAGAGAATGAAGAGTAGATTGTTAATAAATTAGAGATACCAGGTTTGTTTTCCTTATCAAATTTCACAATACCTTCAGAGTCAGTTACAGCACTCTTAATTTTCTTTTCAATTGTTTTTGGCTCATCAAGCATACTAATCATTGATTTTGGATTCGGATCAGATTTACTCATTTTTTTCGTAGGCTCTGTTAATGACATAACGCGAGCTCCTACTTTTGGAATGCGAATTTCAGGCATTGTGAAGATTTCGCGGTAACGTTTGTTGAAACGCTCTGCTAAGTCACGTGTTAATTCGATATGTTGCTTTTGGTCATCACCAACCGGCACGATTTTAGTGTTGTAAAGTAAAATATCAGCAGCCATTAATGGTGGATACGTAAGTAATCCAGCTGGAACTGAATCTCTACCAGAAGCTTTATCTTTATATTGCGTCATACGTTCTAATTCTCCAACGTAAGCAACAGATTGCATGATCCATCCTAGTTGAGCGTGTGCTGGTACTTCTGATTGTACAAATAAAGTAGCTTTTTCAGGATCGATGCCGCATGCTACATAAAGTGCAGCAAGACTGCGGATGTTTTTACGAAGCCCGACGGGATCTTGAGGTACTGTAATCGCATGTTGGTTTACAATACAGAAATAACAGTCGTGTTCATTTTGAAGCTCTGTAAACTGCTTCATTGCTCCTAAATAGTTTCCAAGTGTAATCGTTCCACTTGGTTGAATACCAGAAAAGATAACTGACATAAGTAATTCCTCCTAAAATAGAATGCGTGATGTGGGGAAGAGAAGGCAAACAAAAAAGCCCATTCATCCCAAAAAACTATAGGGACGAATGGACCGTGGTACCACCCTAATTATTTCACTACTGTGAAATCTCTCTAATCCATAATAACGTTTGGATATAACGCCAAAGCCTACTACTTTCGGTTCGGTTTGGTGCTCAAAAGCCCATTCCATACTGTACAATTACTTGTTCACACCAACCACAAGCTCTCTGAAATTGCCTCAATATGTACTCTTCTTTATCATCGCATACATATAAATTTATTTATTGTTACTTGAGCTCTTTTAATATGAAAGAACTAAAGTTTTATAACAAAATGTTTTGCTGATTATTATATCATATGGGATAGTGTTTGCAAACTACATCAAAATAGTAAAGCTAATGAGGGTCGAGAACAACCCAAGGAAGATACCTGTAATACAAATTGGATATGTCCATTTGAATGAATATGTTTTATAAATACGTTCTTTCTTATCTGTAGGTTCCTCGACTTCTTCAATTAAAGAGTCAATCTTTTTGTTCGTACCAAATACTCTTTGGAATGCGTAAATGGTTACATTGAAAAAACCATTTTGAAATATGTATAAAAAACCGCCGATAAGAATAAAAAACAGTGCAATATAAAACAAAATGTTGACAAAGTTCAACAAAAATTGAGATGAAATGAGGAATGCACCAATACTAGAAGCAATCATCGCTATAAAAATTAGTATACAAGTATGAAAAAAAACTTTATTCAAAATATTCCCCTCCGTCAAAATATTACTAGAATTATTATACTATAAAAGCTATAATAAGTACTAGGATTAATTTTTTGAAAATTATACGCAATTAAAGGTCTGATTTTAAGATGATGGTAGCAATGTTAATGTATCCCTTTACGAAAAATTAAAAATATAAATATTTTATTAAAAATTTTAACAAAAAAACAAAAAACTATATTCACAATTGTTATATTATATGTATAATGAAAATTGTAGAAACTTGGAGATTATTCTTTCAATTCTACTTTTTAACAAGTGAGGGTACAGGAAGTGCAATTAGGGGAGGCAACACAACATGAAGAAAAAGATACCGTTATTACTTGCATCAACTTTAACTGCAAGTATGTTGCTTAGCGCGTGTAGCTACCAAAAAGATGACGCAAAAGCAAAAGGGAAAGAGAACGCTACGAGTAGTAGTAACGGAAAACAGATTCTTAATTTAACAGAGTTATCTGAAATTCCGTCAATGGATGCATCATTAGCATCTGATTCTTCATCTTCTACAGCATTAAATAATACGATGGAAGGTTTATATCGTATTGGCAAAGATCAAAAGAGAATGCCTGGAGTTGCAGAAGATGTCGAAAAGCTAGATGATGGGAAGAAATACATATTTAAATTAAGAAAAGATGCGAAATGGTCGAATGGGGAACCTGTAACAGCTAAAGATTTTGTGTATTCATGGAAAAGAGCAGTAAATCCAGATACAAAAGCAACGTATTCGTACATTATGTTCGATATTAAAAATGCAGAGAAAATTCATAAAAAAGAATTACCTGCTGACCAATTAGGTGTAAAAGCGATTGATGATTATACATTAGAAGTAGAATTAGACAATCCCGTTCCTTACTTTATCGATTTAACAGTTTATCCAGTATTTTACCCACTAAATGAAAACTTTGTAAAAGCACAAGGTGATAAATTTGGTTTAGAGGCAAATACAACATTATATAACGGTCCATTCGTTATGAGTGATTGGAAACATGAACAAAGTTTCCAATTCAAGAAGAATCCTTCATATTGGGATAATAAAACGGTTAAAATCGAAGAAATCAACTTTAATATTGTAAAAAATACAGCAACTGATGTAAATTTATATGAGACAAACGCGATTGACCGAGCGGCTTTAACGTCTGAATTTGTTGATAAGTTTAGAAAAAGTCCAGAGTTCCAAACAAGAAAAGAAGCAGGGGTTGCTTACTTAAGATTTAATCAAAGTAATCAGTACTTAAGTAATAAAAACTTAAGAAAAGCAATTTCAATGTCCTTTGACCGTGATAACATTGCAAAAGTTATTTTAAATAACGGTGCAATTGGAGCTTACGGATTTGTTGGAAAAGATTTCGCTGAAGGTCCGAATAAAAAAGATTTCCGAGCTGAAAATGGAAAGCTAGTTGAAACAAATCCAAAAGAAGCGAAAAAGCTTTGGGAAACAGCGAAGAAAGAGCTTGGAACTGATAAAATCGAACTAGAATTCTTAAACTTTGATAATGAAGATGCTAAAAAGGTTGGGGAATTCTTAAAAGGTGAGATGGAAAAGAACTTACCAGGTTTATCAATTAAAATTAAACAGCAACCATTCGCACAAAAAAATAAATTAGAAGATTCTCAGCAATATGATATTGCGTTTGGTATTTGGGGACCAGATTTCCCAGATCCAATCTCATATTTAGATATGTTTGTTACGAATGGTTCTCAAAATAAAACAGGGTATTCTAATCAGAAATATGATGAGTTAATCCTAAAAGCTAAAACAGATACAAAAGATTTACAAGCTCGCTGGGACAACCTTCTAGAAGTAGAGAAGATGTTAATTAAAGAGGATGCAGTTATCACTCCAATCTTCCAAAAAGGTTCAGCGTATGTAGTAAAAGGTGCCGTAAAAGATATTATCCCAATTAACTATGGTGGTAAATTAACTTACAAATGGGCATCTGTTGAACAAAAATAATCTTTTTTTCCATCGTTTACAAGGGTATATGCCTATGATGGGCATATGCTCTTATTTTAAAAAAATAAAAGTAAGAATATTTTAAACTATCTTATTGCTTTTGAGAAAAACGGGGAGGTGCTTGATATGGGACGTTATGTATTAAAACGTTTCGTGTACATGGCTTTGACATTATTTTTAATTACTACAATGACTTTCTTTTTGATGAAATTACTTCCGGGTTCTCCGCTTAAAAACCAGGAGAAGCTATCACCGGCACAAAAAGAAATCATTCTTGAAAAATACGGATTGAATGATCCGGTACCAGTTCAATACGCACGTTACTTAGGTAACCTAGCAAAAGGTGATTTAGGGGTATCATTCCAATATGATAACCGCCCAGTAACAGACATGATTGTGGATCGTATTGGACCATCAGCCCAATTAGGTTTACAAGCGATTATATTAGGAACATTTATCGGTTTAATTTTAGGTATTGTTGCCGCACTTCGTAATAATACGTGGGTAGATTATAGTGCAACAGTTATTTCGGTACTCGGAATGTCGGTACCATCATTCGTATTCGCCGCATTACTGCAATATTTCGTAGGGGTAAAACTTGGCTGGTTCCCAGTAGCATTCTGGAAAGGACCAGAGTTTACTGTAATGCCTACAATTGCATTATCGATGGGAGTTATTGCAACAATCGCACGTTTCTCTCGTGCAGAATTAATTGAAGTTATGCAAGCCGATTACATTTTAACAGCGAAAGCGAAAGGAATTAGCCAAGGCGTTATCATTGTCAAACATGCACTTCGTAACGCGTTAATTCCAGTTGTAACAATTTTAGGACCAATGGTTGCGGCATTAATTACAGGAACACTTGTTATCGAGCAAATTTATGCTGTACCAGGACTTGGGGAACAATTCGTTAAATCGATTACTTTAAATGACTATACAGTTATTATGGGAACTACGATTTTCTATAGTGCAATCTTCATTTTAGTTATTTTCATTGTCGATATTTTATACGGAATTATTGATCCTCGTATTCGTTTAGCGGGAGGGAAAAAATGATGAAAGATGTACAAAAATTATCTCCAGATTTATTTCAACAAGCCAATCAAAATAATGTTGATAATGAAGTCATTGCCCGTCCAAGCCTAACGTTTTGGCAAGATGTAAGAAGACGTTTATTCCAACATAAAGGTGCGATGCTTGGCCTTGTATTATTAGTTATCATTGCACTATTAGCGATTTTTGGACCGATGGTAAGTAAACACTCGTATAAAGAGCAAGATTTAGGTCGAGCGAAATTACCACCAAAAATTCCAGTTATTGAAAATGTTCATTGGTTACCATTTGACGGTACAGATCAATATGGTGTTGACCAATATGAAAAACGTGATATTAAAGAGTACTTCTGGTTTGGTACAGATGATCTTGGCCGTGACTTATGGACAAGAACATGGGAAGGTACACGCGTATCATTATATATCGCTCTTTTAGCAGCAGCAATTGACTTAGTAATTGGGGTTGCATACGGAGGTATTTCAGCATTCTACGGCGGTAGAGTAGATAACATTATGCAACGTATTATGGAGATTATTAACGGTATTCCATACTTAATCATCGTTATTTTAATGGTAATCATTATGGGATCTGGTATTTGGTCAATTACACTCGCGATGGCGATTACAGGTTGGATAGGGATGTCGCGTATTGTTCGTGGACAAATCTTAAAGTTAAAAAACCAAGAATATGTATTAGCATCTCGTACATTAGGTGCAACAAATACACAATTAATTGTGAAACATTTAATTCCAAACGTAATGGGACCTATTATCGTAATGACAATGTTTACAATTCCATCAGCGGTGTTTGGTGAAGCGTTCTTAAGTTTCATCGGTTTAGGAATTCAGCCGCCATTTGCGTCACTAGGTTCTCTTGTAAATGATGGTTATAAATCTATTCAAACGTATCCGCATATGATGTTCATCCCTGCGGTTGTCATCAGTATATTAATTTTAGCGTTTAACTTAATGGCAGACGGATTACGCGACGCGTTAGATCCAAAAATGCGTAAGTAAAAGAGGGGAGAGGCAAAGATGAAAACATTGTTAGAGGTAAAAGATTTACAAGTCTCCTTTGATACACATGCAGGTGAAGTACAAGCTGTACGCGGCGTTACTTTTGATTTGAAAAAAGGAGAAACATTGGCGATTGTAGGAGAATCTGGTTCAGGGAAATCAGTTACTTCTAAAGCGTTAATGGGATTAATTCCGAATCCTCCTGGACGCATTAAAAATGGTGAAATCGTATTTGAAGGTCGTGACTTAACGAAATTAACAGAAAAAGAAATGCAGCAAGTACGCGGTAAAGATATCGCGATGATTTTCCAAGATCCAATGACATCATTAAACCCAACGATGACAATTGGAAATCAAATTATGGAAGGTCTAATTAAACACCAAGGGATGAGTAAAGCAGATGCACGTAAAGTTGCTTTAGAATTAATTGACCTTGTAGGTATTCCAAATCCAGAAGCTCGTTTAAAACAATATCCCCACCAATTCTCAGGTGGTATGAGACAGCGTGTAGTTATTGCGATGGCGTTAGCTTGTAACCCGAAATTATTAATTGCCGATGAGCCGACAACAGCGCTAGACGTTACGATTCAGGCGCAAATTTTAGAACTTATGAAAGACATTCAGCAAAAAACAGAAGCAGCAATCATTTTCATTACGCATGACTTAGGTGTAGTAGCAAACGTTGCGGACCGAGTGGCAGTTATGTACGCTGGTAAAGTTGTTGAAATTGGAACTGTAGATGAAATTTTCTACAATCCGAAACATCCATATACTTGGGGTTTAATCGCATCTATGCCAAGTTTAGATGGTTCAGAAGAAGAGTTATATGCAATCCCTGGAACGCCTCCAGATTTATTGAAGCCGCCAAAGGGAGATGCTTTTGCACCACGTAACCCGCAGGCACTGAAAATTGATTTTGAAATGGACCCACCTTTATTTAAAGTAAGTGATACGCACTATGCGGCAACTTGGTTACTTCACGAGCAAGCTCCAGAAGTAAAACCGCCAGCAGTCGTTGAAAAACGCATTCTTCAAATGAAAGCAGGTGAACAACATGACTAAACAACGTGAGAAATTAATTGAAGTAAAAAATGTAAAGCAGCACTTCGACGTGAGTGGTGGTGTTGTCAAAGCGGTTAATGATATTTCATTTGATATTTACCGCGGAGAAACATTTGGTCTTGTAGGAGAATCAGGTTGTGGTAAATCGACAACTGGAAGAACGATTATTCGTTTATATGATGCAACTGCTGGTGAAGTATTGTTCGATGGTGAAAACGTACATGGTAAGAAATCACGCGCAGAACTGAAGAAATTCAACCGTAAAATGCAAATGATTTTCCAAGATCCATACGCATCATTAAATCCTCGTATGACAGTAGGGGATATTATCGCAGAAGGTATTGATATTCACGGATTAGCGAAAAGTAAAAAAGAGCGCATGGACCGTGTTCATGAACTATTAAACACAGTTGGTTTAAATAAAGAGCACGCAAACCGTTTCCCACACGAATTCTCAGGTGGACAACGTCAGCGTATCGGTATCGCTCGAGCGCTTGCTGTAGACCCAGAATTTATCATTGCCGATGAGCCGATCTCAGCACTTGACGTATCGATTCAGGCGCAAGTTGTAAACTTACTGAAAAAGTTACAAAAAGAAAAAGGTTTAACATACTTATTCATCGCCCATGATTTATCAATGGTAAAATACATTAGTGATCGTATTGGTGTAATGTACCGTGGCCAAATCGTTGAGTTAACAACAAGTGATGAATTATATGCGAATCCAATTCATCCATATACGAAATCACTATTATCAGCGATTCCACTTCCAGATCCAGATTATGAGCGCAATCGTAAACGTATCGTATATGATCCATCACAGCATAATTATGGTAGTGAAGCACCAACAATGCGTGAAATTCGCCCAGGACATTTCGTACTATGTTCGGAAGCGGAGTACAAGAAATATAAAGAGATTTATCGATAAGAAAAAGAGCCATTCTTCTGTTATGGAAGGATGGCTCTTTTTCTACTATATAAAAGAATTGTATACATTTGTCGGTCAGTCGATATATTTAAAGAATCGCCGATATAAATCTCATGTATCATTAGTGATATCCATATGCAAAATTACTGAACTTGAACAGAAACATTCTCCTCTTGTTCTTCAGGTTTAACAAGTGCATAACGCTCCCATGCTCTACTTTTCCAGCGGAAGAACATAATAATGGCACGTGTCCATTCGTCGATGGCGATTGCTAGCCAAATACCAACGAGCCCCATATCTAAATGAAAGGCGAAAAAGTAACCTAGTGGTAAACTCATTAACACCATAGAGAAGGCACCGATTAAAACAGGATATTTTGCATCACCAGCTGCACGAAGCGAATTAATGATGACGATATTCATCGTACGTCCCGTTTCAAGTAGTACACTTAGTAAAAGAACACTTGCGCCTAACCCGATAATGTACGGATTATCTGTAAACAGTCCCATTAATTGTGTACGGAATGTAATAACGAGAGCGACCATACATAAAGTTACACCAATCGCCCATTTTACACTTTTCCACAAGCGTTCGTATGCTTCATCTTTTTCGCCACCACCAACGAGGCGGCCAATAATAATGGCTGTTCCCATACCAATTGCAATAGCGAATAAATAAGTGAACATAGAAATGTTCGTAGCGTATTGTCTAGCCGCTAACGATTCCGTTCCTAAATATGTTGCATAGTATAAGAAGACAATTTGACAAGCTTGATACATAACTTGCTCAAAAGCAGATGGAATCCCGATTTTTAAAATTTTCCCGATATATTCTTTTGATAAGGTGAAATAATATTGTAATTTTACACGATATTCCATAACGCGGTATAGTAACCAGAAGAAAACAATAAGCGCTATAAGTCGGCTGACAGCAGAAGAAATGGCAGCCCCTTGTACACCGAGCTCAGGGAAACCA
Source organism: Bacillus sp. TE8-1 (assembly GCF_008368855.1). Taxonomy (NCBI): domain Bacteria; kingdom Bacillati; phylum Bacillota; class Bacilli; order Caryophanales; family Bacillaceae; genus Bacillus; species Bacillus sp. TE8-1. The sequence continues at coordinate 178,314 of NZ_QPET01000012.1, forward strand.
AATTTCCCGAAAATGAGTACATAGTTTCCAGCGATATGAATCATATTCATTCCGAGTGAAATAAACATCGCTTGCTTTGTGAAACCGTGTACACGGATAATTGCGGCTAATGAGTTAATAATAGCTTGTAGGAAGATGGCTCCTCCGACGATAGATAAGTAGTTTTGCGCATACGTTAGTACATCGCCTTGTAAGTTCATTGCGAGCATCATATGTTTCGAAAATAAAAGAAAACCAGCGCTTATAACGAGCCCAACTATTAAATTTAATGTGACGGCTAATGCTGATATTTTAGATGCTTCCATAAAGCGTTTGGAACCGAGGTATTGAGATACGACGATAGCTGCGCCGTTCCCGATGACTTCTAGTACCAAAATAGCGATATGGAGGTATTGATTCGCTGCACCAACCCCAGATACAGCATCGTCTGATAATGCACTTAACATGAAAGTATCAGCGATCCCCATTAACATAAAAAGAAAAACTTCTAGAAAAATAGGCCATGTTAATAAGAATAAACTTAATTTCTCAGTAGGCCCGTTTTTTGCCTGAATTGCTGCCATGTCCGTCCCCTCTTTACCGATATCTATTTTTAGCAAAATGTATCGTAACATACTTTCTTAACCTTTGCACTCATTTTAGCCTACATATTTTTATTATGAAGAGAGTGCTATTTTATGATAAAAACAAAAGGATAATTATACATAAAGTATTATGAGATATAAAATTCATTTTTCTCTGATAATTTAGAAAAGTATAAAAAATATTGTTTTTAACACTTTAGTAAGAATAATCAGCAATATGAAACGTTTACAAAGATTTATTTTTTAACAGGAAATTTTAATGAAATAGAAATATAAATATACAAAAAATATATTTGTGTGTATAATATGAATTATTAGAACATATATATATTTCTTTCTGTTTGAAAATGAAAGGGCTAACATTTTTATGGAGGGTGGAAGTATGAAAAAAAAGATGCCAGTTTTTGTAGTATCAACAGTAGCAATGAGCATGATGTTAGGGGCATGTAGCTACCAAAAAGATGAACCGCAAGCGAACGCAAAAGGGGATAGCGGGAAAAGCGGTGCGAAGCAAGTTATTAACTTAATTGAAACGCAAGAAATTCCAACGATGGATCCAGCGTTATCAGCTGATGCAGTTTCTTCAAGAGTAATGGGTAATACGATGGAAGGCTTATACAGTTTAGGAAAAGATGATAAGCTAGTTCCTGGTGTAGCGAAGGAATTCCAAAAATCAGAAGATGGTAAAAAATATACATTTAAATTACGTGAAGACGCAAAATGGTCAAATGGTGATCCTGTGACGGCAAAAGATTTCGTATACGCATGGCAAAGAGCGATTAACCCAGATACAGCTGCGAAATCAGCGTACATTATGTATGATATAAAAAATGCAGAGAAAATTAATAAAAAAGAGATGAGTCCGGATCAATTAGGGGTAAAGGCGATTGATGATTATACATTAGAAGTGGAATTAGATAATTCAATTCCATACCTTGTAGATTTAATGGTATATCCAATCTTCTATCCTGTGAATGAAAAGTTTGTGAAAGAGCAAGGTACGAAGTTTGGTTTGGAAGCGAATACAACGCTTTATAACGGGCCATTTACATTAAGTGATTGGCAACATGAACGTAGCTTTAAAATGACAAAGAGCGCGTCATATTGGGACAATAAAGAAGTGAAGATTGAAGAAGTAAACTTTAATATTGTAAAAGATACATCTACGCCAATTAACTTATATGAAACAAATGCAATTGATCGAGCGTCGTTATTAGCGGAGTTTATTGATAAATATAAAGGAAAACCAGATTTCCAAACAGTAGAAGATACATCTGTATTCTTCCTTCGTTTAAATCAAAAAGATCCAGCTTTAGCAAATAAAAATATTCGTAAAGCAATTTCACTTGCTTTTGACCGTAAGCCATTCGTGGATACATTATTAAATAACGGTTCTAAGCCAGCAACAGGATTAATTCCTGATAACTTCATTAAAGGACCAGATAAAAAAGATTTCCGTGCTGTAAACGGGGATATTGTAAAACCAAACGTGAAAGAAGCGAAGAAATATTGGGAAGCTGGTAAAAAAGAACTTGGTAAAAATGAAATCGAATTAGAATTATTAAATGAAGATGTAGAGTTATCAAAGAAAACTGGTGAATATTTAAAAGGTGAATTAGAAAAGAATTTACCAGGTTTAACAGTAAAAATTAAACAACAACCATTCGCACAAAAACTAAAATTAGAAGATGCGGGCGATTATGTCATGTCATTCTCTGGATGGAGTGCGGACTTCCCAGATCCAATTACATATCTTGATATGTTTGTAACAGATGGGTCACAAAATAAGATGAAGTACTCTAATCCAAAATACGATGAAATCATTATGAAGGCGAAAAAAGATGGAAGCGATGTAAATGCTCGTTGGAAGAACTTATTAGAAGCAGAAAAAATGTTACTTGATGATGCTGCGATCGTTCCAGTATATCAACGTGGTAGAGCATATTTACAAAGAGATTCAATTAAAAATATGTATAACCATAAATATGGCGGCGATTTAAGCTTTAAATGGGCGTCAGTAGAGAAATAAGAAAAAAAGCAGGCGATCGCCTGCTTTTTTTTAATACGTTCGTTTCTTATAAATGCCTTTTCCGCCAACTTGGTTCCAGCCAGATTGTACACCCAAACTTTTGTTAACAAACTTCATTTTTTCTTTTCCACCAAAGAGCTTTTCGCCGATGCTATTTGTAATGACACCAATCAATGCTGTTATTCCGATGATGAGGGCAGCAACCGTAATAAAATCAATAAAAAAAGCAATCATTTGAAAACTCCCCCTTTGCCTGTCTGTATGTTTATTGTATGAGATAAAAAATGAAAAAGAAAGAAATGTCAGAAAAATATTTAATTTACTTTAGAAATCGTGTAGACAGGAGGGAGGATATTTGTTAAAATAAGAACAAATGTTCCTTTTTATTCTCATTTGTATAGTCTTACATTTCTTAATTGATTTATCAAGAAAAAGTAAGAAAACGTTCTCTTTTTCATAGGGAAGATTATAGATAAATAACTATATATTATATGAAAAATCTATGAGAAGTGAGTAGTAAAAGGATTGAAAGTTATTGTTAAAGTACAGCTGAAGTGAGCGTAATCATGTTACATAGCAGTGAAATGCACGGAAGAGTTTTCTCAACTAGCAGGAAATTTACTGTATATTTCTTGCAAAATCTATTGTATAATGATTATAGAAGTTACTTATTAAAAGTAATTGTTGTTTATTATAAGTTGTTGCTTACATGAAATGCGATTTTTGTACTTTTCAATAAGACAAGTTATCGCGAAAAATTGCTGAAGTTAGAAATTAAAACTGTATTTAGTACAGAATTTGTACTCTTTAAGGAGAGTGAGCTTTGTATGGTAACATTATATAGTTCTCCAAGCTGTACGTCTTGTAGAAAGGCGAAATTATGGCTAGAGGAAAATCATATTCCCTATACAGAACGTAATATTTTCTCAGATCCATTAACGATTGAGGAAATTAAAGAGATTTTACGTATGACAGAAAGCGGAACGGATGAGATTATTTCTACTCGTTCGAAAGTTTTCCAAGAATTGAATGTAAACTTAGAGTCTTTACCACTTCAAGATTTATATAAGATGATTCGTGACTATCCAGGGATTTTACGTCGTCCAATTATGATTGACGAGAAACGCCTTCAAGTTGGTTACAACGAAGACGAAATTCGTCGTTTCTTACCACGTACAGTAAGAACGTTCCAATTACGTGAAGCACAACGTCTTGTAAATTAATTATAATAATATGAAAACCTTCTACCTATTATATAGTAGAAGGTTTTTTTTAATGTTTCACATTGCGTAATCGAACTTGTTGTACGATAAAGCCGATGCATAAAATAGTGAAAATGAACAAATAAGGAATGCTTGTAGTGAAACTTGGATTGTTATGAAAAAAGGTTGCAAGTCTGTCTTCATGTGTAACCATTTTTCCTGCAGTATAGGCAAGAATCGCTGCCCCGCAATAAATGAGGAATGGAAATCGTTCCATAAGTATTAAAATAAGTTTGCTGCCCCAAATAATAATCGGGATAGAAATGAGTAAGCCGATTATGACGAGTAAAAATCTTCCGTGAGCTGCACCTGCAATGGCAATAACATTATCAAACCCCATAACGAGATCCGCGAAAACAATTGTCCGCACAGCTTGAAATAAAGTTGTTTTTCCTTGAATAGAAGAAAGATCGTTGCTATTATCGGTTAATAAATTGACTGCAATTAATGTAAGTAAAACCCCGCCAATCAATTGTAGAAATGGAATGTCGAGTAAATAGACAGCTAGTATAGTAAGGATGATTCTTAGTACAATCGCTAAAAGAGTACCGATCAAAATAGCCTTATTTCGTTTCGATTCAGGTAAATTTCGGCTAGCTAGTGCGATGACGATTGCATTGTCACCACCTAATACAACATCGATACCGACAATCATTAGTACGGATGTTAAAAACTCTAAGTCCATTCGTCTGCCTCCATTTATGATGTTTTAATAAGCGAACTATATGTATGTGATGAAGAAAGTTGTTGTTAAATAATCTCTTCTAATAGAAGTTTCACTTTATTACAGTGTACGGGGGAATGTGGAAATGTATGTCCAAATTTTTTGTAAGTAAGAAATCGCTATAATAATATATTTATGTAGTTTATCGAGGAAAGATAGGCATATAACTATTTTTGTAAAATAAATCGATTTTATTTCCATTCTGGAGAATCTTATCATAAAATGAGAGTACAAGGATCTATTGATTTGTCATATGAGTGGGGAATCCCTTCATAACAATTCTAAGCAGGAAGGGAGAGTTGTATTTTGGATATTGAAAGAATTAATGATCATACGATGAAATTTTTTATTACGTACATTGATATAGAGGATAGAGGATTTAATCGTGAAGAAATTTGGTATGATCGCGAACGAAGTGAAGAGCTCTTTTGGGAGATGATGGACGAAGCTCGTGATCATGACGATTTCTTTATTGATGGACCGTTATGGATTCAAGTGCAAGCAGTCGATAAAGGGATTGAAGTACTTGTCACGAAAGCAGAGCTTTCAAAGGACGGACAAAAGCTGGAACTACCGATAGGGGTAGACAAAATTATAGATATTCCTCTAGATGAAGGCATCGAATCATTATTCCAACAAGAATTAGTCGAAGAGGTAGAAGAACAAACAGGAACAAACTTTAATGAAGATGGTACGTTTGGCTTTTTAATTAAATTTAATGATTTTGAAGATGTCATTTCATTAAGTCATCGTCTTATCTTTGAAGATATAAAAGATGAGCTGTATTCATTTGAGGACCGCTATTATGTATATGTGGAATTCGATGAAGTGCTACATGATGAAGAAGAAATCGATCGTATTTTAAGTATTATTTTAGAATATGGAGAAGAATCAACTTTAACAATTCATCGTGTAAGTGAGTATGGAAAACAAATTGTGAAAGAGCATGCGCTTGAAACGATTCGCAATAATTTTCCTGCTAAAACGTAGGCCGATTTCTGTAGTATGAAATCGGCTTTTTATATGAAGAATAGGAAAGCTTTCTTAGTTAGGAGGTAAGAGATGAAAAATACGTTAAAGCTGATTTTCTTTATACTGCTATTGTTCGCATTATTTGTTTCGTTACGTATGTTTATTGATGTAGCATTTTATTCAGATGTGATTGGGATAAAAGATGTTTCGATTTTAGGTATTATTAGTATTTTATTTACAGTATCTGCGTTTTTAATTGGTTGCGTTATTTTCTTAGAAAATCGACATCCATCTAAAACACTTACATGGTTAATTGTTTTAGGGATTTTTCCGGTATTTGGTTTCTTTGCTTATTTATTATTTGGACAAAATTTTCGAAGAAAAAGAATGTTCCAAAAGAAGGCGTTACTTGATGAACAGGCGTTTTTACAATATAAAGGGCATGAAGATTACGAAGAACGAATTTTACGCAATCATAAGCATCAAGAACTGTTATTTCGTTTAGCGGATCGATTAGGAGCTTTAAATATTTCATTTCAAACTGAAACGAGGACATTAACAAATGGAGATGAAACGTTTCGGGCTATTTTAAATGGGTTAAAACGAGCGAAACATCACATTCATATGGAATATTACATTGTGCGTGATGATAAATTAGGAACAGAAATTAAAGATATTTTAATACAAAAATCGAAAGAAGGCGTTGTTGTTCGCTTTTTATATGATGCGGTTGGAAGTTTTAAGTTATCGAAATCGTATATTGAAGAATTAAACGATGCAGGTGTAGAAATGATTCCATTCTTTCCTGTGCGCTTTCCGATTTTAAACGATAAGATTAATTATCGAAATCATAGGAAAATTGTTGTGATTGATGGGAACGAAGGGTTTGTAGGCGGATTAAATATCGGTGATGAGTATTTAGGGAAAAATAAATATTTTGGCTTTTGGCGAGATACGCATTTGTATTTACGTGGTGAAGCGGTTCAAAGTTTACAACTTATTTTCCTTCAAGACTGGTTTTATATGACTGGAGAGGCTGTGCTAGCCCCTGAATATTTACAAGCAAAAGCAGTTGAGGGTGATCATTGGGGAGGAGTGCAGCTAGTTGCAGGTGGCCCCGATAATAAGTGGGAAACGATTAAGCATTTATATTTCGCAATGATCGCTTCTGCTCGGAAATCAATTTGGATTGCAACGCCGTATTTTATTCCGGATGATGATATTTTATCCGCATTAAAGGTTGCTGCACTTGCTGGTATTGATGTTCGTTTATTAATGCCGAGTAAACCGGATAAGCGTACTGTCTTTTACGCATCGAGATCGTACTTCCCAGAGCTTTTAGATGCAGGAGTAAAGATATATGAATACGAAAAAGGTTTTCTTCATAGTAAAATTGTCATCGTTGATTCTGATTTAGCTTCAATTGGGACAGCTAATATGGATATGAGAAGTTTTCATTTGAATTTTGAAGTAAATGCCTTTTTATATGATACAGATAGCATTCGAAAACTTGTTCAAGACTTTAAAGATGATTTAGAAGAATCAAGTGAAATTCATGGTGATCATTTTCATAAAAGACGTCTTCATAGACGAATTGTTGAATCAACGTACCGATTATTATCACCTTTATTATAAAAAGAGATGTCCGAAATTGGGACATCTCTTTTTTAAAAGGAATTTGTAACAAATTGTAGAATATAAGGAGCTGAAAGGGTGTGATTACGATATTTATCGCTAAAAGAGAAAACGGTGAAAAAATTCATTTACTCTATAATTGTAATGAAGAGCTTTTGCGCCGTATGCGTCAACAAGAACGATTCTTTTGTGTAGCTTGCGGAAAGGAAGTGCAAATGAAATTAGGGAAACAAAAAAGTTGGCATTTTGCTCATAAAAAAGTGGATTCATGTCTTGCCTTTTATGAAGCGGAATCAAAGTATCATATGCATGGTAAAGAATTGTTATATAGATGGTTCAAACGTCAAAACTTTCAGGTGGATATAGAGTACTACCTCCCAGAAATTAAGCAACGACCAGATGTTTTTGTAGAGAGGGCGGGTAGAAAAATTGCAATTGAATACCAATGTGCAAACCTCGCTATAGAGCAGCTGTACAAAAGAACATATTCGTATTGGCAAGCTGGTATACAGGTCATTTGGATCGTTGGTGGAAATCAATTGAAAAAGCAATCTGCATATTGGATGAAATTTTCCTCACTTATGGCTTTCTCCTTACAATCTTATCCTCAGCCACTTCTTATTTTCTTCTGTCCGAAACAAAAATCATTTATGAAATGTGCATTTGTCACTCCCTTTTCTACAAATGTTTTTTTCTCACATACTATATATTTACCAACTGATGCGACTACTTTTGAAATGCTTTTTTCTCCTGTTCCTTTCGGGAAAGAAAGATTGGGTGAAGAGTGGAAGAAGAGAAAGAAAAACTTTCGCCAAAATGCCTTACCGATTTGGAATTATAATTATAAGTCATTATTACGCCTCTTATATCAATTTAAATGTACCCCAGCGAGCTTTCCTTCTGAAATTGGTGTTCCACTCCCTTCTGCATTTGCTTTTCAAACAAACCCATTTATATGGCAAGCTTTTCTATATATGAAGTGTATAGGGGAGTTTGCAGTGGGAGAGTGTATTTCTCTTCAATACGTGTGTAGTTATGTAAAAAGGTATACGAAAAGGCGGATACTTCCGTACTTTTCGCAGCACATATGGAAAATGGCAGTTACTGAATATATGACATTTTTATGCTATATAGGTGTTTTACGTAAAGTGGGAACTTATACGTACCGAAAAATAAGGGATGCCGTGATGTTAAAAACAGAGGAGGAAATTATGAAACATGATGAGATTTGCTTAATACATGCGCTATCTTTATTTGAGGCAAATTTTAACATGAGAGGAGGAAAAGCGGATATAATAAAGAATGATTGTGAAGGAATTACATAAGAAAAAAACGAATTGTACTTAAGTAGAGATATTTAAAGGAGGGCTTAAAGAATGTCTGAACAAAACAAAGCGAAAGCATTACCAGATCGCAACGAGATTGAAGAAGCAAGTACGTGGCGATTAGAAGATATTTTCCAAACGGATGCAGAATGGGAAAAAGAATTCCAAGCTATTAAAGAGCTATTACCGAAGTTAACTGAATTTAAAGGGAAACTTGGTGACTCTGCGGACAATTTACTTGAGGCATTGCAATATGAAGATGAAATATCAATGCGATTAGGTAAGTTATATACATATGCTCATATGCGTTACGATCAAGATACAACAAACTCTGTATATCAAGCATTAAATGATCGTGCAACAAATTTATATTCACAAGTATCTAGTAGCACAGCGTATATTGTGCCTGAAATTTTATCGATTTCAGAAGATACATTGCAAACATTCTTGAAGGAAAATAGAGATTTAAGTGTATATGAACATGCATTAGAAGAAATTACACGTCAACGCCCGCACGTATTATCAGAAGCTGAGGAAGCTTTATTAGCGGAAGCATCTGAAGTAATGAGTTCATCAAGCAATACATTTGGTATGTTGAATAACGCGGATTTAAAATTCCCATCTATTAAAGGGGAAGACGGAGAAGAAATAGAAATTACACATGGCCGTTACATTCAGTTTTTAGAAAGTGATGATCCTCGTGTTCGCAAAGATGCATTTAAAGCTGTATATGAAACGTACGGAAAATTTAAAAATACATTCGCAAGTACGTTAAGCGGAGCAGTAAAACGTAATAATTTCAATGCGCGTGTTCGTAAATATGATTCTGCTCGCCAAGCTGCACTGAGCAATAATAATATTCCGGAAGCAGTATACGATCAACTCGTTGAAACAGTAAATGACAACTTACATTTATTACACCGTTACATCGATATTCGTAAGCGTGCACTAGGACTTGATGAGCTTCATATGTATGATTTATATACACCACTTGTACCAGAAGTGAAAATGAATGTGAAATACGAAGAAGCGCAAGACCTTTTATTAAAATCTTTAAACGTACTTGGTGATGAATATGTTGATATTTTGAAAGAGGCATATGAAAATCGCTGGGTAGATGTGTATGAGAATAAAGGAAAACGAAGCGGGGCATATTCATCTGGTGCATATGGAACAAATCCGTATATTTTAATGAACTGGCATGATAATGTAAATAATTTATTTACACTTGCTCATGAGTTTGGTCATTCGGTGCATAGTTACTATACAAGAAAAACACAACCGCACGTATATGGTGATTATTCCATCTTCGTAGCAGAAGTGGCATCTACTTGTAATGAAGCACTTCTAAATGATTATTTATTAAAAACGACAGAAGATAAGAAAGAGCGTCTATATTTATTAAATCATTATTTAGAAGGGTTCCGTGGTACTGTATTCCGTCAAACGATGTTTGCAGAGTTTGAACATATTATTCATAAGAAAGTACAAGAAGGACATGCTGTTACGCCAGACATGTTAACGGAAATTTACTATGATTTAAATAAGAAATATTTCGGTGACGCTTTAGTAATCGACGAAGAGATTGGTTTAGAATGGTCTCGTATTCCACACTTCTACTACAACTATTACGTATATCAATACGCAACAGGATTTAGTGCAGCGACAGCTCTATCTAAACAGATTTTAGAAGAAGGACAACCAGCAGTAGAACGTTATATTAACGAGTTCTTAAAAGCAGGAAGCTCTGATTATCCAATTGAAGTGCTGAAAAAAGCAGGAGTAGATATGGCATCTCCTGAACCAGTAAAAGAGGCACTACAAGTATTTGAAGAGAAATTAAATGAATTAGAAGCATTATTATTTGAAGAAAAGTAATGAAAAAAGACGAGGGATTGTATCCTCGTCTTTTTGTTGAATAGATTCAATGTCGATATTTGTCGGAGAGAAAGGTGAATTTCTTTGTTTTTCTAACTGAAAGGATAGTTTTACGACTGATTTTTAAAATTAAAACCCTTTGAATCGTTTTTTATAATTGAAATAAGAGAGAGTGATAACGATGATTCCGAATAAAAGAGGTAAGGCAATAATTTTAGGAAAAGCTTGTAGTAGAGAGAGGATGTACAAGAAAAAAGAAACGATGACAGCTAGAAAGAGAAGAGCAATATAAGATTTTTTCATAAATAAACCCCCTAAATGACCTTTTTTATAGCTTATTCAAAAATGAAAACGTTTAGAATGTGACAAAAGTGTGAAATTCGACAAAAGGGGTTGTCATCTGACGTCGAATCTTGTAATATAATAAGCGTGAACGAATTCACATACAAACATATACCCCTTTGTTTGAACGTGAAAATTTCTCCCATCCCCTTTAATATTTTTATAAGCCGTAAAGAAGAAGACCTGGTGTTTACACCAGGTCTTCTTCTTTTGCTATCCATTTCCAATAACGTTCGCATTTTACTTCTATCATTTGTACTTTTCGTTTCAGTTGTAATTTTTTTAGTTCGCGTTCAATTTCTTGTTGCGGACAATCATAAATAAATGCTACTTCTTTTGAAGATATAAATTGTGTTGCTTCTAGTAACACTTCTAAAGGTGGTAATGGTTCTGGCTCAATTTCACATTTTACAAGTTCTTTCAATAATTGTACGTATACATCGTAGGAATAATTTCCAGAGATTTTAATGCCTTCTTCATCTGAGTTCGCATGAAAAAAGACGAGGGAAGGTATTTCTGTAATATGCATTTCATTCGTGAATTTCAAGTCACATTGGAAAGCTTTTTTTGCACTAGCAGAATGTAGATCTTTTTTAAATTCTTCTACATCAATATTGCTATCTTTCGCACATGCAAGTAATAGTTCGCAGTCAGGGTTTGATACATTTTCAAGGAAAATGTATTCTTGGAGTTTTCGCAAAAACTTCGAACCTGCTTTTCGGCCTTGCAACTCCGCTGCCTTAATTGCCATCGAAACTAAATATGGTGTTGACGATGCTTCTTGCATATGTACCTTTCCATCACATGAAAAACCTTGTAAACTGGTTGTCTTTTCCCACACAAATCGAATATTAGCAGGTTTATTCCATTTGTGTGAGGAAGCGTTCGTTCCATCCACTTTTCCTGTTACGATATGACGAATAGAGAAGTATTTCCCGTATTCAAGCCATAGTTTAATAATAAAAGGCTCAATTTCCCAGCAATCTTTACAAAGTGGATCAATAAATAAATATGCTTCTACAGACTTATGCTCGCATGCGGAAGGAGATGGCATATTTATATGCTTTGCTTCCTGCTTATCCATTACACTTCACCTGTTTCGTTTGGAGTATTAACCATATGCTGAGCGGTTAATGCTAAACGTTCAAAAACAAACTCTCTTATATGACCATGAACTCCAGTATCATCCATTGCTTGCTCCATACATGATAGCCAAGCCTCTGCTCGTTTTGGAGTAATCTCAAACGGAAGATGGCGTGCCCTTAACATAGGATGACCATGTTCTTCAGTGTACAAATTAGGACCACCTAAATATTGTGTTAAAAATTGCTTCTGCTTCCTAGCGGTTTCTGTTAAATCTTCCGGGAAGATGGGAGATAAGTCAGGGTGTTTACTGACATAGGAATAAAATGTATCTACTAATATTGCAATGCATTGTTCACCGCCAATTGCTTCAAATGGTGTCATCGGTTGCTTGCTCATCCTTTATAAACTCCTTTTTCCATGAAATGTATATCTATTGTAGCAATGGAATGTTCGAGAGGGCAAATAAACAGCTTTCTCAAAGATTCTTTGCTTATTCTACGGGTGTAAACTTTTTTAGTGAGATGTATCCACTAGTGAAACATATTCACTAGTGGAATTTTCACTTTAGCGTGCTTTTTTTTGTTTGGCAAGGAAAAAGCGTTTTACTTTGTTATTTGTATGGCGAACAGGTATGTTATGTTGCGTTAATAAATGAATAAATGCAGCTTTTCCTGTTTCTTCATCTTGTACTTCAAATTCAATTTCATAATCATCGTGATTGTAATAGAAACTATGATCAAAGACAAGCGTTCCGCCTTTAAATAATGTTTCTGCTCTTTCTGTTGTTAAACTACCCATATATGTTAAAGCAGAAACAGGAATTTGTAATTTGTGTAATTGATCTACTACTGCTCCTTGAATGATTGTGTTTGTTTCCATCATCATTTTTGCTTCGTCTTCTGTTACGACTTGATGCGTTTCTAATAAACCGATTTCTGCAGGTTGTTTCAACGTTAACGTATAAGTTTCTCCTTTATGACGAATACGAAGTGCAGAGCCAGCTTCTTTTAACGAGAAGTCAGGTGTTTCAAAGTAGTGATTCACTTGTTTTGTAAATGCTTCAATAGAAAACGATTTACATAATGTATCGAATTCTTCTTTTGTAACGATATTTTTGAATTCAATTTCAATTTCTTGTGTCATTGTATAATCTCCTTTTGAAAAATAATTCTTTACACATTATCGCTTTTTCATAAATTTGGTTCAATGTTTTATTTGTTTGCGTCCATGTTATGATACAATAATACTGTTAAGTAAGACAGGAAGTTGAGATGGAGGAGTTAGAGCATGCAAAATAAAATCCAAGTTAAGAGCGTAGAAAAGAGAGAGAATGCTCTTATTTTTTGTGCGGAAAATAGTGAAATAGAGGTAAAGGAGTTAAGTGCGCGTAATCACGTACTTGTAGACTCAGACAATTTATCATTTTTATATATCTTAGAAAATGAATCATCTTTCATTTATGTAAGTATTCCGCACACATGCTGGGAAGCAATGCATGAAGCGATGAATAACGATGTGGTTATGTTCGTTCGCGTGAATGACATTGAAATGGAATTAGAAGGATTAAAAGAAGAAGTAGAATATTTAGTTAAAAATATTGAAGGTAATGCAAATTACGGAGAAGAGTTAGTAACTGCTGTAGAAAAAGTATTTCTATAAGCAAATGGATTGATTTTGGTGGTGGTTGAAATGAATCGAAATTGGGAAGAATTTTTAGCACCTTACCACCAAGCGGTGGCAGAGCTAAAAGTGAAACTAAAAGGAATGCGTACTCAATTTGCAATGTTAACAGAGCATTCTCCAATTGAGTTTGTAACAGGAAGGGTAAAGTCGGTTGCAAGTATTATTGATAAAGCGGAGAAGAGAAATGTACCGCTAGACCGATTGAGAGAAGATATGCAGGATATTGCTGGGCTTAGAATGATGTGTCAATTTGTTGATGAGATTAAGCCTGTTGTAGAATATCTTCGAAAACGAAATGACTTTGAAATCGTGGAAGAACGTGATTATGTCACGCAAAAGAAAGATAGCGGTTATCGTTCTTATCATGTTGTCATTAGTTATCCTGTTCAAACGATTCAAGGTGAACAAAAAGTATTGGTAGAAATCCAAATACGCACGCTAGCAATGAACTTTTGGGCAACAATTGAGCATTCTTTAAATTATAAATATAGTGGACGTTTTCCTGAAGATATTAAAATACGATTGCAACGTGCAGCTGAAGCGGCGTTTTTATTAGATGAAGAAATGTCTTCTATTCGTCTTGAAATTCAAGAAGCGCAAAAGGCTTTTTCAAGAAAGCAAGAAACGAAAGATTCCGAATCATAAACTAAAGGGTGTTGGGCGATGAAATTTACAATTATGTCAAAGGGAGATCAATCATCAGATACACTGGCAAGCACGATGAAAGAGTACTTGCTAGATTTTGGATTTATAATGGATGAAAAGGAACCCGATATTGTAATTTCTGTTGGGGGAGATGGAACGCTTTTATATGCGTTTCATCGTTATTATAATCGATTGGATGAAACAGCATTTGTTGGTGTACATACAGGACATCTAGGTTTCTATGCAGATTGGTTACCGACAGAAGTAGAGAAATTAGTAATTGCGATTGCGAAAACACCATTCCAAGTGGTGGAATATCCGCTTTTAGAAGTTATTATTCGCTATGTGAATGGAAGTAAAGAGTCACAGTATTTAGCGATGAATGAGGCGACTGTAAAAAGTGCAGAAGGTACATTAGTAACAGAAGTAGAAATACGCGGAGAATATTTTGAAACATTCCGCGGAGATGGCCTTTGTATCTCTACTCCTTCAGGAAGTACCGCATATAATAAAGCGCTTGGCGGAGCAATTATTCACCCATCTATTGAAGCGATTCAAATTGCAGAAATGGCGTCCATTAACAATCGTGTATTTCGTACTGTAGGATCACCACTCGTATTGCCGAAGCATCATACATGTGTGTTAAAGCCAGCTGCAGGGATGAACTTACAAATTACAGTGGATCACTTAACGATGGTTCATCAAGATGTGAAATCAATCCAGTATCGCGTCGCAAACGAGAAAGTACGATTTGTTCGTTTCCGCCCATTCCCGTTCTGGAAACGAGTTCGTGACTCGTTTGTTGCAGATAAATAGAAAGGGTTATATATTTGAACAGATTTACATTGAAATGGGATATAGGGCCGGCTGAAGAGGGAACTTTAGTTAGGGAATTTTTGAAAACGAGAGGTATTTCTAAAGCCGCTTTAACGGATATAAAGTTTCATGGCGGAGCAATTGAAGTAAATGGTCAACATGCGAGTGTTCGTCATCAGTTGCGTGCTGGTGAAGAATTACGTGTCTTTTTTCCAGTGGAGGAAAGAAGTGAAGGGATGATGGCAGAAGATATTCCTTTATGCATTATATATGAAGATGACGCGGTTCTTATCATTAATAAAGAGGCGAATATGTCAACGATTCCGTCTAGAGAACATCCGGCAGGAAGTGTTGCCAATGCGCTGTTATCTCATTATGATAAGCAGCATCTTGCAAGTACAGTGCACATCGTAACACGTTTAGATCGTGATACTTCGGGGCTTATGCTTATTGCAAAAAATCGTTTCGTGCATCATCTTTTATCGAAGCAGCATCAACAAAAAGCTGTGAAACGAACGTATGAAGCAATTGTTCACGGAAAGATTGTAGAACGAGAAGGAATGATTGATGCACCAATTGGTCGAAAATCTGATAGCATTATTGAGCGAACGGTTTGTGAGGATGGACAAAGGGCAGTTACTCATTTTAAAGTAATTGATAGTACATATCATAAGACACATGTAGCGCTTGAGCTTGAGACAGGAAGAACGCATCAAATTCGTGTGCATATGGCTCATATAGGACATCCATTACTTGGTGATAGCTTATATGGAGGGAGAAGGGATGAAATGAAACGGCAAGCACTTCATAGTAAATCTTTGACGTTTTATCATCCTATTTTAGAGAAAGAGATGTCTTTCACTATAAAGCTTCCAAGCGATATGCAAGAAGTGTTGCGGCATACTTAAAAAGGGAACAAAATTCTTATATTATAAAGAATTTTGTTCCCTTTTTCTTAGCGGAATAATATTAAAATTTGGTTTTCACCCGTACGCTTTATAACGAAAAATCCACTTTCGGCTTTTGTAGCAATGCCATTGTCATTTGGAAGACAAAATCCATGTGCTTCGCAAGTGCCGTCATCACGTACTAACATTTGTCCAATTAATCCGACAGGAAGCCACTCGGCGCGATCTTTTCTTGCTACATATTTGCGAGTTGGATCCCATTCTGTATTTAAAAGAGGTTGTATTTCTTCGGTTTCCGTCCATACATATTGGCGTTTTCCAAAGTTATCTGTTTTATAACGTTTTTCCCAACTTAAAGCCCCGCTATTTCCTATAAGGGCAGGGGTTGCACTAGATATTCCTAAAATGAACGAGTCGTGTGAAGTAGCTATCCGAATTTTTTCTTCGCTACTAAATGTAACGAAATAACCGACATCAATAGGTTTATGATCTTCGGTTTCAAACATTTGTGCAAAATCCGTTCCACTTGCATTGTAAGACGCACCCTCAATGTACATTTCTCCATTATGGGCAAGCCATTTAGCCCCGATATTATGGTCGGTGTCGCTTACACCATTTGCAATAAACCAAGAATAAGCTTCTTCTGCAGTGCCGAAGCGCCCCATAATATGGCTACCTGCAAAATGAGCTGTTGATGTATGATGACCTTCCGCATGAGAAGAGGATCCGTTAGCGATAGTTGCGGTTCCTTCTGCGTGTGCTGCTTCGCCTAAAGCAATCGTCTGTTTACCCTCTGCATGAGAATAAGCTCCGCCTGCTGTCGTTTCACTTCCCTCACTATGGGAACTATGTCCGGTTGCTTTTGAGTTTGATCCTTCTGCATGAGAGAAAGAACCTTTTGCATGTGTTAATAAGCCTTCCGCATGTGCTGCCATGCCCTCCGCATGAGAGTGAAGCCCTTCCGCATATGCATATCGGCCGCCCCTTTTAACTTTTGTATTTTCAGGTGTAGGTGTCTCAATTATGAGTGGTTTTTCAGTTTGTATATCATTCGATGAAGCCAATGCCTCTTTTATTTTTTTTACTTTGTTTATAATAGCAGCTGGAATTTCTGGTTCCACTTTTTTATTTATTGCTACAGAAATATTTTCTTCCGTCTTTTCTTCTGTTTGATTAGAATGTATTACCTGTTCATCTTGATTTGAGAGCTGTTTATTTTTTTGTTGCATCTTTATTTTTCTGCGATCGATTATGCGGCTCATCACAGCATTTTCTAAAGAGACATATGTTGGTTTTACTTTGCTTTTTTTTGATGACTCTTGTTCTTCCAGTTCTTCTATCGCTGCAGCCCGAATACTACACCAGTTGTTAATTCCGTACATGGGCAGATATAAAGGGGGAAATTTTCTTTTTTGTTTAGAAGATTTTTTCTTCATTCTGTCACCTCCTGCGACATTATATGTAGTGTAATTAAAAAAAGATGCACTTTATTGCATCTTTTTTTAATTACTTTACCTAGTTTTATATGAGATCTGCCTAAATAATACGGTAATCTTTCGCTAAGTAAGGTAGTTATGAAATTGGACGGAATTTCTCAGCGACAAAAGGTAAAGAAGAAGGAACAGAGATAGTCTCCATTTCAGGATAACGTAATCCGGTTAATTTGCCACCAAATACAGCACCAGTATCAATATTGACTGTCTGATTGACGAATCGAGGTTCTGCTACTGGTGTATGTCCATATACAATCCAAGCTTGCCCCTTGTACTCTTGCGCCCAATCGCGACGGACAGGTGAGCCATCGGCATGCTTCTCTCCTGTAATATCGCCATATAATACAAAGGTTTGTACTTTTTTATCTCGTCTTCCTATGTAATCTTGCCGAATCCCAGCGTGACATACGATTACTCTTTTTTCATCTAGTATGTGGTAGAGCGGTGATTGTTCATAAAGAGTGATAAACTTTTCTTTTATAACGTTTTGCTTATGAGAAGGAAGTGCCTCATATTCAGCAACAGTTGTTTCAAGTCCGTGAGCGACTGTTACATTACGCCCAAGGAAAAATCGATATAGTTTATTACAGTGATTTCCAGGAGCGTAATAAGCTTCTTTTTTATGTATGACAAGTTCCCATACAATTTCAATCATACGTAATGAATGAGGACCACGGTCTGTAATATCGCCAACGAATGCAAGTTTACGTTGGTCAGGGTGAACCGGTAGACCGCTACTCCAGTTATATCCTAGCTTCTCTGTTAAATTTTGAAACTCTTGGAAGCATCCATGAATATCTCCTATAATGTCATATTTCATATTTAAACCTCCATCGTATTTTTCATTAGTATATCTAAAAAAGGATAGAGATAAAAATATAGCGTTTTTGTGTTGTTCATTTAAACATAAAGATTTTCGTTCTTGAGCGAACATTTAAAATGAATCCAATCGCAATCATGTATGTAAGCAGTGAACTTCCTCCGTAACTCATAAGAGGTAATGTTATCCCTGTAATGGGAAGTAATCCGATTGTCATCCCGATATTTTGGAATACTTGGAAAGTAAACATTCCGATTGTACCAGCGCAAATGTAACTACCGAAAGGGTCATTACTTTCTAAAGCAATATGAATCATTCGAAAAATGAGTAAGAAAAAAAGAGAAATAATGACACTTGCGCCTAGAAATCCAAATTGTTCAGCGACATTAGTGAAAATAAAATCTGTATGTGGTTCTGGAAAATATACTTGTCCATTTTCCCACCCTTTTCCTTGCATTTCTCCGGATCCAGTCGCTAAGAATGCTTGTCTTAATTGATAGCCTTGTGCATCATATTTGTAAGGTGCTAACCATCCGTAGAAGCGATTTAATTGATATTCTTTTAAAATGTGTGCTTTAAAGAAATCTGTGTGAGTAAAAAAAATATATATTAATGTAGATCCAGCAACGAAAGTACCGGAAACTAATCCAAAAATAAAACGCCATCGGATGCCAGAAACTAGTATCATTGCTGCAAGCATCGCTGAAATGACCATTGTGTTTCCTAAATCTGGTTCTTTTGCAATAAGTAGTAGTGGTGGCAAGCTTGTCGCAAATATTTTTCCAAGTAGTAAAAAATCGTCATGTATCGTTTGGGAAAAATATTTCTCATTATGATTTGCTATAATTCTTCCAATGACGATAATTAAAAACAATTTCATAATTTCAGAAGGCTGAAAATTTCCGATGCCTGGGAGCCTGTACCAAGCGGTAGCGCCTTTAATTGTAACGGCACCTGGTACTTGAAGTTCTAGTCCAATAAGTAGTACCATTGCAAAGCTGTACAAATACCAAGCAATTTTTTGATAACGATCGAAGTCGATAATCATAATAACACCAATGGCTATAAATCCAATGAAATACCATTGGATTTGCTTTAGTACAAAATTGACGTTTTGTAAAAATGGCGGTAAAGAGGCTTGCGCACTTGCAATAGCACAACAACTAACAATCCCAATGGCAAATAAAATAAATAGTAATACGTAGTCTATTTGATATTGAGAATTTGGATCTTTCAATGTAGGTATTCCTTTCTACTGCTCTTTATAGTAATGGATTTTATCCCGCATTAATGGGCAGTAAGACCCCCACCTCAAAATTCAGCGAAAGCGAAGAAGTTAGGTGGGGGATCAACTGCCCGTAAAAGCCCGATTGGTGAGAGCTGATTAAAGTTTCACTTTATAGTATGAGAAAGAATGTATGAACTATACGAATGATTCACATATAGTCCATACACTTTTAATTTTGCAGAGTAGTTTAATTGTTTAGCTCTTTAATAATTATATCCAAACAATGAGAGAGACGTACATGTGCGTCAGGAAAAATATCTAGTTGATGAAGATAGTATTTTAAGGAACTTTTACACCATTGGTAAGAACTAAGTAGAGCTGCTCTATAGTCCGTAGTATTTTGTAAAAAGCCATATTCTTTTGCTGTTATAACAAGGTGTGTGAAATCTTCACAACCTTGAAGGAGCTTATTGTGTATTTGTTGTCCAGCATGGTAGCGAAATTGACTTAAAGGCTCAGAAATGTATATTGCATTTCCTTTAGAAAGTAAAGAAATCCATGAGGCCATATCAACACTACAAGAATATTGTCGCTCTTTAAGGGTGCCAAAAGGTTCAGTGAGCAATTCCTTTCGGAACAAAGTAGTTGTAGGCTCACCGATAATGTTGTGTCCGCCCTTTAACATCCAATTACCTAAAAATATCCCATTTAATGGGGTGTCTTCACTATATAACCTTTGTGTTGGATGGGAATCACCTATTAGATTTCCATGATCATCAATGCGTACTCGATAAGAAGTAACAAGAGCAAGATTTTTATTGGGATCTTGCTCAAAATAGGTCATCATTTTTTGTATTTTATGCTTATAAAACACGTCATCGTCCATTAAAAAATTTATATACTCACCATTTGATTTTTCTATGAGCATAAGGTCATTGTGAAATTGTCCTAGAGTAGGGGTATTTCGAATGTATGTTATATTTTTATAATTTGGTAAGTATTGTTCGCGTATTAAAGTTGCTGTTTCATCATTTGTACTATCATCTCCGATGATGATTTCAATATTTGAATAAGTTTGTGCCAATGCACTTTCTAGAGCAATTTTGAAATAATGAGGCCGATTATAAGTAGGAATAAGGATGGAAACGAGAGGTGGATTTTTTTCATTCATCATACATAACTTCCTTTCAGAAGCTTTTTTTTGTAAGAACAATATCTTGGTAACTTGTATATTCATGTCTGCCGCACCATAAACCGTAATGCGGCTTATTGATTATTTCTAGGCCGTACTTATTCAATAGATTGCAAATATCTGTCTCAGGATAAGCAACTGCGAAATTCGGAATATCTTTATTTACAACGTAGCAATTTTCGATTCGATGATAAAAACCTAATGTACTTTGTCCTGCATTTAAATAATAGGACGATTCAGGGTTTATAAGAAAGAATGTAATGAAACATCTCCCGTCTTTTTTTAATACACGTACAATTTCAGATACGTAATGTTCTAATTCTTTTGGGAGAAGATGCGTAAATACAGAAGTTAAAAAGATAAAATCGAATGTTCCGTCTTCATAGGGAAAACGATATTGAGAGGCATCTTCTTTTCCTTCCGGATTATAGAATTGATTGTATATGTCAACATGTTCAAAGTGAAAATTATTACGCATAGTTGAAATGTTATTTTGACACCAAGTAATTCCATCTTTAAACAAATCAAATCCATAATACGCTCCATCATCATTTAAGTAATTCATTAATGGTACAGCCATTCGGCCGACGCCGCAGCCTACATCTAATACTTTTTCATTTGATTTTAAAGCACCAATTTGAATAAAATGCTTTAGGAACTCTTTTCCAACCTTTTTGAAGTCGCCACCTACATATTGGACGAGTTCAGGAGGGGGGAGTAAAGTCATTTCTTTGTTAAATTCGCTCATGAGTATACCCCTTTCTTATGTGAGAATATGCAGTAACTCTATTAATGAAATTTTCAATTTGTAGTGAGAGAACACAGGAAAACAATTGTTATATGTAGGGAGATTCCGAAAAAGAATACTTAATTGGATCAGAAGTAAGAGAAGAATGAGTGAAAATGGAATCTCCTATAGATTAAATCTTTTTTATTCTTTTCTCCAATAAACGCCAAATACATCAATTTTAGTAATAGGGGCTTTTAAATTCCGTTGATTTCTAAAGTCTGTCACAGCCTCAGCGCATGGTGGTAGCCCGTAGTCATCGATAATTATATAGCCACCTTTAGAAACTTTATCATATAAGTTCACGAGACCATCCATGGTGGATTCATACATATCACCATCAAGCCGTGCAATTGCTATTTTTTCAATTGGTGCTGTTGGTAAAGTATCTTTAAACCAACCTTTTAAAAATTTCACTTGATCATTTAGTAAATCATATTTTTTGAAATTCTCTTGTACTTGTTCTAAAGAGACGCGTAAGTAATCGAATGTGTGTAAATAATCACCGTAATCTTTTGGATATTGTTCTAGATTCGGTGCTGGCAAACCTTCAAATGAATCTGCAACCCACACATTACGGTCCGTAATGTTGTTTGCTTGTAAAAAACCATTCATAAAAATGCATGATCCTCCGCGCCATACGCCTGTTTCAATAAAATCACCTTCTATATTTTCACGAACAACGGTTTCCATTGCCTCTTGTAATTGGTTCATACGTTCTCGACCAATCATGCTATGTGCTGCTCTTGGCCAATCCATTCCATCATGACGTTCACTTTTTGAGACATTTGGTTTTACAATTTTTAAGTTATGGTTTTCGGCATATTGCTTAATGAATAAAGGGAGAGGGACTGTAACTGGTTCGAATTCTAGTTCTTTCGAAATATGTAGAGATGCGGGTAAGTATGCCTCATATTCTAACCATATTTCAAATAAAATTGTCTTCTTTAGCAATTCGAGATAAAGCTGAACAGCAGATTTACTTTCCATATTTGTGCCTCCTGCAAAATGTCATACAACAATATGATTATGTAGGTACCGAATGTTTCATGATTGAATTTGAAATTGAAAAAAGCAGTAAAACTGATATCAGTTTTACTGCTAAGTAAAAATTAAGCAACTTTTTCAATAATAATGGATGCACTCGTGCCAAGAGCTAATGATAGCCCAAGCCCTGTAACAATTACTTCAACTAATGATGGAGTTGTCGTAATTTGCGTAATTGCTTGAATAACGATAGGTGCTCCGAGTGAGATTAAACTCGATCCAGTACCTGGTACAGGTACTCCATTCACTTGGATTGTAAGACCTCCTAATAGACTTGCTGTTGCAGTGTTAGCGATAACAGTGATTTTATAGAATCCAGTTTCACTAATTACGAAAGTATCAGCATCTAATTGAGAAATTGCTGTACCAAACTGAGATCCAACAGTATTAAATGGTACTGGATCATTAATTCCTAGATCTAAAGAAATCCCACCGGAGTTAAATGCGTATAGTCCTGCTGGAAGTCCTAGTCCTGATGGTCCCGTAGGTCCAGTCGGTCCAGTAGCCCCAGTCGGTCCAGTAGCTCCAGTAGCTCCAGTGTCACCAGTCGGCCCCGTAGGTCCAGTAGCCCCAGTGTCACCAGTCGGCCCCGTAGGTCCAGTAGTCCCAGTGTCACCAGTCGGCCCCGTAGGTCCAGTAGCCCCAGTGTCACCAGTAGGTCCAGTAGGTCCAGTAGTCCCAGTGTCACCAGTAGGTCCCGTAGGTCCAGTTGGCCCAGTGTCACCAGTCGGTCCCGTAGGTCCAGTTGGCCCCGTAGGTCCAGTCGGCCCAGTCGGCCCCGTAGGTCCAGTTGGCCCGGTAGGTACAGTCGGCCCCGTAGGTCCAGTCGGCCCAGTCGGCCCGGTCGGCCCAGTCGGAAGGGTAAACGGTGGTATCGGTGGTAATGTAGGTCCTACAAGATTAGGGTCAAATGCACTAGCTGATAAAGATTCATCGGGATTTAATCCATTTGAATAATTATTATTTGACATAAATTCACCTCCATAAAGCGTTCATTATATAGTAGATGCAAAACCGAAAGAAAATGACACGGACATTTGAATTATTGAAAAGAAATCTTAAACTACTTGAACAATTTAAAAAAATGGAAAGTTTAGTATATGTATAACATATGATTGATTTGGAAGAGGGTGATTATGTTGAACAAGCAAGGAATTACAATTAGTTTATGTATGATTGTTCGAGATGAGGAGGAGACAATAGCCCGTTGTTTAGACACAGTTGAAAAAATTGTGGATGAAATTATAGTGGTTGATACAGGTTCCGTCGATCGAACGAAAGAAATCGTAGAGAAATACACTTCTAACATATATGATTTCCAGTGGATTGATGATTTTGCAGCAGCAAGAAATTTTTCTTTTTCAAAAGCGACGCAAGAGTATATATTGTGGCTAGATGCAGATGACGTATTATTAGAAGATGCTCAAGAAGCATTGAAACTTTTAAAAAGAGAATTAGATCCTAAAATTGATGCTGTTTCGATGCCTTATCACCTTGCAATGGATTCTAACGGGAAACCTTTATATTGTACAAAAAGAAATCGACTTGTAAAGCGTGAAAAACAATTTCAATGGTTTGGAAAGGTTCATGAGTATTTAGCTATTTCTGGTGAGGTTTTTAGTAGTAATGTTGCTATTACACATAAAAAAGAAAAAAAAGTAACAGATCGTAATTTAAAAATTTTTCAAAATACTGTAGCTGCAGGTGAAGAATTGAGTCCGAGAGATTTATTTTATTACGCAAATGAATCTACGGATAACCAAAAATATGATGATGCAGTTCTTCTATATGAAACATTTCTTAATCAAGACGAAGGATGGTATGAAGAAAAAATTTATGCATGTGGTAAGCTAGGAGATTGCTATGCGAAGCTCGGAATGTGGGAGAAGGCAATCGAATCTTGTGTGAAGTCGTTTCGGTATGACGTCCCTAGAGGAGAGAATTGTACAAGAATAGGATATATATATATGGAACAAGAAAAATATAATGAAGCGATATTTTGGTTTAAACTTGCAACGGAAGTACCAATGGCAACGGAAAGTCCTTTCCATAGTCCAGCTAGCTACACATGGCTACCCTATTTACAAATGTGTATTTGTTATAGCAGGTTAGGAGAGCAGGATAAAGCGTATTATTACAATGAATTAGCAGCTTCTTATGTTCCGAATAATGCTGCAATTGAATATAACCGTAAATATTTTCGGGGGGTTTTTGATAAACCATATAAAGTGTAATGGGTTTCGTTTTTTAGAAATGATGTATCTTTATTCTAACTCTAATAGATTGGTTATATATTAGAGTATCGGTAACGTAACCAATATAGATAAAAGATTTTATACTGCTATTTGTGGGCTAATAATCAGTGGAGGATGAACAAAATCTGCACTTTATAGAATTCATATGAGATTTATATTTCTAATTCAATTTGCATAAGGAGTGTGTGAAATGAATCGCGAAAAAAGTTCTTTATATGAAGAGAAATCCGAGCATTATTATAATGCAGCGAATCCGAATTTATTAAAGCATATAAAAAAGGAATGGAAAGAAGTTCTTGATATTGGTTGCTCGAGCGGTGCATTGGGAGCGGCTATTAAAGAAAATGGTACACGTGTATCAGGAATTGAGGCATTTCCAGAGGCGGCAGAAAAAGCGAAAGAAAGACTAGATCATGTTATTTTAGGGGATATAGAAAAAATAGATCTTCCTTATGAGGAGGGACAATTTGATTGCATCCTATTTGGAGATGTATTAGAGCATTTATTTGATCCGTGGGCTGTGATAGAAAAAGTAAAGCCATATATAAAGAAAAATGGTGTGATTTTAGCAAGTATACCAAACGTTGCTCATATTTCAGTATTAGCTCCCTTACTTGCCGGAAATTGGACGTATACAGAATATGGTTTATTAGATAAAACACATATTCGTTTCTTTACATTTAATGAAATGCTAAGAATGTTTTTAAAAGCAGGATATGTTATTGGTAAAGTAGATCGTGTATATGTTGATCATAAAATGTATGAGCCGCTTATTGAGGAGTTATATGGAATTTGTAAAAAATATCGTCTTGGAAGTGGCTTCATGGCTGAGACAGTTGTATTTCAGTATATTATTGAAGCTGAAAAATCACAATTATGAGTACTGCAGACAAAACAATATTATTTGTTACATGTATAAATGATCGAAAATTGTATGCAAACTGCGTTCGACATATATTGCAATTGTTAGTACCGCCAGGGTATATTGTACAATTTATGCCGATTCGAAATGCGAAAAGTATGACGAGTGGATACAATCAAGCCATTTCGCATCCAGCGAAGTATAAAGTGTATTTACATCAAGATGTTTTTATTATAAATAGGGCTTTTTTATACGGATTACTTCAATTATTTGAGGAACATGAACACCTTGGTATGATTGGGATGGTTGGAGCGCAATATGTTCCTCCGACTGGTGTATGGAACGAAGGGCGTGGAATTGTAGGAAAGGTCATTGGTTATATGAATGATTTGTTTTATATGGCAAGTTTAGAACAACCGTATCATGAATCAAAAACATTTATTCCTGTAGAATGTATTGATGGTTTATTAATGGCCACACAATATGATGTTCCGTGGCGAGAAGACTTATTTGACGGATTTGATTTTTATGATGTATCTCAATCATTTGAATTTAGAAAAGCAGGAT
Source organism: Bacillus sp. TE8-1 (assembly GCF_008368855.1). Lineage (NCBI taxonomy): Bacteria > Bacillati > Bacillota > Bacilli > Caryophanales > Bacillaceae > Bacillus > Bacillus sp. TE8-1. The sequence continues at coordinate 204,454 of NZ_QPET01000012.1, forward strand.
ATACAGTTGGTGTACCTGTACAGCGTGATGCTTGGTGTATCCATTATCATTTTGATGTGAATATGACGAACTATGAAAAGTATCGGAAAATATTTGTGGAACAATATATGTCAGATGTAAATAAGGAAGAATAAAAGGGGGGACAAAAATGAAAGATCATACAATATTAGTCGTTGTCTGTGTAAATAATGAGGAGCTTTTCAAACAATGTGAGAGCCAAATAAGAAACATTTTTGTTCCCCCAGGTTATGTCGTGCAAATTTTTCCGATACGAGATGCACAAAGTATGGCAAGTGCATACAACCGAGCCCTTTCATATCCAGCGAAATACAAAGTGTATATACATCAAGATACATATCTTATTAATCGAGACATGTTTTCTACACTTATATCTCTTTTTAAAGAAAATGAAAAGCTTGGTTTAATAGGAGTCGCTGGGGCTCAGTTTTTACCGAATAACGGGATATGGTGGGAAGGAAAAAATTTAGTAGGGAAAGTGATTGAGTATAGAAGACAGAATTATCAATTATTAAGTTTAGATCAGGTTTTTTATGGTAATCAACCATTTTTGTCAGTTCAGGCAATTGATGGCTTATTCATGGCAACGCAGTATGATATTCCGTGGCGAGAAGATTTGTTTCAAGGGTTTCACTTTTATGATGTGTCACAGTCTTTAGAGTTTCAAAGGGCTGGTTATTTAATTGGTATCCCAAATCAAGCAAATTTATGGTGTATTCATTACAACGGGGATGAGTTTGATGCGGATACATATGAGAAGTACCGGAAAGTGTTTGTAGAACATTACAAAGATATATTATCTCCATCATAAAGGAGAGATGCAAAGTGAAAGGAATTATTTTAGCAGGTGGTACTGGATCGAGATTATATCCAATAACGAAAGTAACGAATAAACATTTACTTCCTGTTGGTCGGTATCCAATGATTTATCATGCGGTATATAAGCTAAAACAATGCGATATTACAGATATTATGATTATTACAGGTAAAGAGCATATGGGGGATGTTGTTAGCTTTTTAGGGAGTGGTCATGAATTTGGAGTGTCCTTTACGTATCGTGTGCAAGATAAAGCGGGCGGGATCGCACAGGCGTTAGGGCTTTGTGAAGATTTCGTCGGGAATGATCGTATGGTAGTTATATTAGGTGATAATATTTTTTCAGATGATATTCTTCCGTATGTTGAAGAGTTTGCAAATCAAAAAGAAGGTGCGAAAGTGCTATTGCAATCTGTAGAAGATCCCGAAAGATTTGGCGTAGCACATATTCAAAACCGAAAAATAGTTGAAATTGAAGAAAAGCCGAAAGAGCCGAAAAGTTCTTATGCGGTTACGGGAATTTATTTGTATGATTCGAAAGTCTTTTCTTATATTAAAGAATTAAAACCTTCTGCACGGGGAGAACTTGAAATTACAGATATAAATAATTGGTATTTAAAACGAGGGGTACTTACTTATAATGAAATGAACGGCTGGTGGACTGATGCGGGAACTCATGCTTCGCTTCAAAAGGCGAATACGTTAGCGCGTGATATTAATTTTGGGAAACAGTTTAACGGAGAATAGGTGAGAATATGAAAGTTGTAGAAACAAATTTTACCGATGCAAAATTGTTAGAACCGAGGTTGTTTGGAGACGAGCGTGGCTTTTTTTCAGAGAGTTATAATAAGCAGGTGCTAGAAACATTAGGGATAACGTATTCATTTGTACAGGATAACGTATCTTATTCGGCTAAGGCAGGAACGATTCGGGGACTACACTTTCAAAAAAAACCGAAAGCACAAACGAAACTCATTCAAGTTATGCAAGGGGCAATTTATGATGTTATCGTTGATTTACGAAAAAAATCACCAACATTTAAACAATGGAAAGGATATATTTTAAGTGGAGATAACCATCGGCAATTACTAGTGCCAAAAGGGTTTGCGCATGGATTTTGCACGCTTGTTCCGCATACTATCGTTATGTATAAAGTAGATGAATATTATAGCGCAGAGCATGACTCAGGATTACTTTGGGAAGATAAAGATTTAGCAATTCCTTGGCCAGTAACCGATCCTATATTGTCCGATAAGGATCAGATATTACCATTATTAGAGGAATATGAAGATAGTTTTTAAGTAGGAGCGTTGTTTATGAATATATTAGTAACAGGTGGGGCTGGATTTATTGGAAGTAATTTCGTTCATTACATGCTACAAAGTTATGAAACATATAAAATTATTAATTACGATGCATTAACATATAGCGGGAATTTAAATAACGTAAAATCTCTTCAGGATCACCCGAATTACTTTTTTGTAAAGGGAGAAATTCAAAATGGAGAGCTATTAGAACACGTTATAAAAGAGCGGGACGTACAAGTGATTGTAAATTTTGCAGCTGAATCACATGTGGACCGTAGTATTGAAAATCCGATTCCTTTTTATGATACAAATGTAATTGGGACGGTCACTTTATTAGAACTAGTTAAAAAATATTCGCATATAAAACTTGTGCAAGTATCAACGGATGAAGTGTATGGCTCTTTAGGAAAAACAGGGAAGTTCACAGAGAAAACGCCGTTAGCTCCAAATAGTCCATATTCTTCAAGTAAGGCGAGCGCGGACATGATAGCTCTATCTTACTATAAAACATATCAATTACCGGTTATAGTAACGCGTTGTTCTAACAATTATGGACCGTACCAGTATCCTGAAAAATTAATTCCATTAATGGTTACGAATGCACTAGAAGGAAAAAAACTACCGTTATATGGTGATGGTTTAAATGTAAGAGATTGGTTACATGTAACGGATCATTGCAGTGCGATTGACGTTGTTTTGCATAAGGGACGTGTCGGAGAAGTATATAATATAGGTGGAAATAATGAAAAAACAAATGTAGAAGTTGTGGAACAAATTATTACTCTTTTAGGAAAAACAAAAAAAGACATTGAATATGTTACAGATCGTTTAGGGCACGATCGTCGTTATGCGATTGATGCAGAGAAAATGAAGAATGAATTTGATTGGGAACCGAAATATACGTTTGAACAAGGATTACAAGAGACGGTGAAATGGTATGAAAAGAATAAGGAATGGTGGAAACCACTAAAAGACCAGTAAGGGGCATGTTAAATGAAAGAGAGGGTTATCATAACAGGAGCAAACGGTCAATTAGGAAAGCAACTATTTGAAGAGTTAGACTCTGAAGAATATGATATATATCCATTTGATAAAAAGTTATTAGATGTGACAAATATATCCCGAATACAACAAGTGGTACAAGAAATAAAACCACATATAATTATTCATTGTGCTGCCTATACGAAAGTAGATCATGCGGAGAAAGAACAGGATCTTGCATATAGAATAAATGCAATCGGAGCTCGAAATGTAGCGGTTGCTTCACAATTAGTAGGGGCGAAGCTAGTTTATATTAGTACTGATTATGTATTTCAAGGCGCCAGACCAGATGGATACGACGAATTTCATAGTCCAGCACCGATAAATATATATGGGGCCTCTAAGTATGCGGGGGAGCAGTTCGTCAAAGAGTTACATAATAAATATTTTATCGTTCGCACATCGTGGCTATATGGTAAATATGGGAATAATTTTGTGAAAACGATGATGCGATTAGGAAAAGAAAGAGATGAAATATCTGTTGTAGCGGATCAAGTTGGCTCTCCTACGTATGTGGCGGATTTGAATATGGTTATTAATAAGCTCATTCATACTTCTTTATACGGTACATACCACGTATCAAACAGAGGCTCATGCTCTTGGTTTGAATTTGCACAAAAGATATTTTCGTACGCCAATATGAAAGTGCATGTATTACCTGTTTCAACGGAAGAATTCGGGGCTGCGGCTGCGAGGCCCAAATATTCTATTTTTCAACATAACATGCTAAGATTAAATGGTTTTTCACAAATGCCGTCTTGGGAAGAAGGATTAGAGCGGTTTTTTATAGAAACCAAAAGTCATTAACAAATTTCTGTTAATGACTTTTTTGTTTGCCTTTAAGCGGTTTTATGGTACTATAATTATAGTATCAGGTACTAATAACAAGTATAAGTATTTCTGGGAGGATATATCATGGAACTATTACAAGGGAAAACATTTGTTGTTATGGGCGTTGCGAACCAAAGAAGTATTGCATGGGGAATAGCTCGCTCTTTGCATAATGCAGGTGCAAAATTAATATTCACATATGCAGGAGAACGTTTAGAAAGAAACGTTCGTGAATTAGCGGACACATTAGAAGGACAAGAATCACTTGTATTACCTTGTGATGTAACGAATGATGAGGAACTTACAGCTTGCTTTGAAACAATTAAACAAGAAGTAGGTACTATTCATGGTGTAGCACATTGTATTGCTTTTGCAAATCGCGATGACTTAAAAGGTGAATTTGTAGATACTTCTCGCGATGGATTTTTACTTGCACAAAATATTAGTGCATTCTCTTTAACAGCTGTAGCAAGAGAAGCAAAAAAAGTAATGACAGAAGGCGGAAATATTTTAACGTTAACATACCTTGGCGGCGAGCGCGTTGTGAAAAATTATAACGTTATGGGTGTTGCGAAAGCTTCATTAGAAGCGAGCGTGAAATATTTAGCGAACGATTTAGGTCAACACGGTATTCGTGTTAACGCTATTTCTGCAGGACCAATTCGTACGTTATCTGCAAAAGGTGTAGGCGATTTCAACTCAATCTTAAGAGAAATTGAGGAGCGCGCACCACTTCGTCGCACAACAACGCAAGAAGAAGTTGGCGATACAGCAGTATTCCTATTCAGTGATTTAGCTCGAGGTGTAACAGGAGAAAACATTCACGTTGATTCAGGGTATCATATCCTAGGATAAATATAATATTAAATTTTAAAGGACAATCTCTAAATGATGAGATTGTCCTTTTTATTTGTTCTGAGAAAGAACGATTTTTAACGAAAGTTCTTATCAGGTGATGAATATAACTATAATAGTACACGATTTATTTAGCTACGTATGGAAGTGGGAGGGACGAGTGTGAAGAATAAAAATAAAAGTTCAACAGTTGGAAAACCGTTGTTATATATCACGCAAGTAAGTTTAGAACTTGCTGCACCGAAAATAAAAAGGATTATCCTGACAAACTTTGAAAATGAAGATCAAAAAGAGAAAAGTAATAGACAAGAAAATATTGTAAGTAGTGCTGTGGAAGAGGTAATAGAACAAGAACAACAAGAAGAGCAGCAAGTGGAAGAAAAAATAGAAGAAAAAGAAGAACACGCAGAACAAGAAGAGCAAGAAGAGCAAGAACCAGAACCAGTAAGAACTGTCCCGTATAATAAATCATTTAAGGATATGAATAATGATGAAAAAATTCATTTTTTACTAAACCGCCCTCATTACATTCCGAAAGTAAGGTGCAGAATAAAAACAGCTACAGTCTCATATGTTGGATCGATCATATCGTATCGAAATGGCATTGTATCTATTATGCCGCAAAATAGTATGAGAGATATTAGGCTGTCTATAGATGATATCCAATCGATTAGTATGGCCGGTTTTTAAATATGTAAAGGTGGTAGAAAGCTTCTACCACCCCAATAGTTTTTTAGTTTACTTTACGATAGAAACGTCGCGTAAGCATTGAATCGCACAGAAACAGCTTAAATCAACAGTAATGCAAGTAGTTGTAGATATTAATCTTGCATTTGGTACAGCTAAAAACGTACAAATTGGATCGTCACCAGGTGGTACCGGAGAACTGTCACCTAAAACTACAGTTAATACACGTAGTACAGCACAGCTATCGTCATCTACACTTTCCACACGGAAAATTGGAGAACGGCAGCTAGTAAGGCTTGATGATGGTGCAAATGCTTCAAAAGGTTCTCCAGTTTTTGTGTATAAAATAAAAGGGCGTGTATTAGCTACTGATGCAGTATTGTGTGCACCTAAGAATGGGATTTCACAACCAGATCCACATGTTGTTGTAGAACAATCTTGTAATTCATTGATGAATTTTACAACGTCAACTACACAATGAGAAGAGCCATGGTGTTTATTTTCGTTACAACTCATTAATGTCACTCCTTATCTTCTTGTTTGTATTTACATTAATAAGATATTGGAGTCGAGGAGATTTGGTCACAATCTCAAGACCTTTTTTTTTAAATAGGCGAAAGAGGATAAGGGAAGGTGGAATCATGCTGTTTACAAGCTGGCTTTTATTTTTTATTTTTGCGTTAGCTGCTTTTAGGCTCACTCGTTTAATTGTTTATGATAAAATTACAGCCTTTTTGCGAAGACCATTTATTGATGAATTAGAGATTACGGAGCCGGATGGAAGTGTATCAACGTTTACAAAAGTGAAAGGTAAAGGATTAAGAAAGTGGATTGGCGAATTGTTAAGCTGTTATTGGTGTACAGGTGTATGGGTTAGTGCTTTTTTATTAGTCTTATATAATTGGATTCCTATCGTTGCAGAACCGTTACTTGCATTATTAGCCATTGCAGGAGCAGCAGCAATCATTGAAACGATTACAGGATATTTTATGGGAGAATAATATATTTTCATAATAAGAGAAAAAGCGGAGTTTAAAAGAATGAGGGAACGGAAATAAAGAGTTGTTCATATAGTAAATAGACAGAATTGACAGTAGAGGAGATGTTTGCTGTGAGCAATAATCCAAGGCAAAATTCATATGACCTGCAGCAGTGGTATCATATACAGCAACAACACCAAGCACAACAACAGGCATATCAAGAACAATTACAACAACAAGGATTTGTGAAGAAAAAGGGATGCAATTGTGGGAAAAAGAAGAACACAATAAAACAATATGAAGAATGAAACACTCATGCTACTGTGAGTGTTTTTTATTATATATAAAAAGCGGTATTTCTGTATTAGAAATACCGCTTTTTACTAGCTAATTTGTGCAACTGTTAATGCTGCAGCACGAATGTCTACAGTTCCAATTAACTGAACTGGCACAATTTGAATTAAGTCACCAGGATTTAAGTTAATAAGAATAACACCGCTGGATACGTCTACTTCACCAGTACCAATAACGTTAGAACGAACTGCTGTACCTGATCCAGGAATAATATTAGCTGGTGTATTTAATGATAAGAAGAAACGACCAGCTTCTGGTGCAACAGGTGAGTTATCAAGACTAATTGTTAATGTATAACTGATTTGATAAATACCAGCTCGTAGAATTCGAATGCCATCTCCGACACTTACTGTATCATTTATTACAGGAACAGTAATATTTGGGTTTGGACTTACGCTAGGTAATAATAGTGGTGTAAATAGTGAAGCAAACTGAGGTGCAGACGCGTTGAAAGCAAAACCAAAGGCAGGTAGTGTACTAGCTGGCTTCGCCTCGCAATCGATTTTAGTAAATTCGCAATCAGAAGAGAACATGTTTTTCACTCCTTTATCTGTTTCTACTTTCAGTTAATGAAAAGGACAGGTTCTATGTTCTAGACAAGTTCCCAATTTTAAGAAATTTACATAAGAATACTCGTTAAGCATGGATTGGGTGGCAGAATTATCTGCCACCCAATCCATGCTTAACTCATTATTTAGTTTTAAATAGAAACATCGCGTAAGCATTGAATAGCGCAGAAGCAACTTAAATCAACAGTAATGCAAGTGGAGGTTGATATTAGTCTTGCATTTGGTACAGCTAAAAACGTACAGATTGGGTCGTCACCAGGTGGTACAGCGGTACCATCACCTAAAACTACAGTTAATACACGCAATACAGCACAGTCATCATCATCTATACTTTCTACGCGGAAAATGGGAGATCTGCAGCTAGTAAGGCTTGAAGATGGTGCAAATGCTTCAAAAGGTTCTCCAGTTTTTGTGTATAAAATAAAAGGACGTGTATTCGCTACTGATGCATTGTTATGTGCACCTAAAAATGGAACTTCGCAACCAGATCCACATGTTGTCGTTGCACATTCTTGTAGTTCATGTATAAAACGAACAACATTCGATACACAGTTGAAATCACACTCATGTTGATGATCTTCATTACAATTGCAGCTCATTATGTTCACTCCTTCTCGTGAGTTCTGACATACACTATTACAATATGAGTGGAATATGGCTGATATTACGTTAATTCTCACGATAAAAACAAGGAATTTATATAGGAGGGATGTACATAACGTGATATAAAAAAAGACATCCTTATTTAGTGGATGTCTTTTCAGGTAAATCTTTTCGCACAGTATATAAAAAACGAGATATATCTAATTTCTTTCCTCTGAAAAATTGCGGAGAAGAAATATAAAGTTCTTCTTTCGCACGTGTAATGGCGACATACAGTAATCGGCGTTCTTCTTCTAACGCTTCAGAAGTTTCCGTAACACGATCATTTGCATCTTTTAAAGAAGAAGTATGAGGCAGGATTCCATCACTTGCTCCAAGTAAAAAGACACATGGAAATTCAAGGCCTTTTGCGTTATGAATTGACATAAGTGAAACGGCATCTTTTTGCGGCATTGTTTTTAATGCTTCCATTTCTTTTTGACCTTGAATCGCCTCGTCGATAAATTGTAAATAAGCTGGAATATCGGTGAAACGAGTTGCAGACTCCATTAATTCTTCCAACATTTCTTCTTGTATGTCTTTATGCATCGTAAAGGAAGAACGATCGTTACTTTGTAAGTATTCTAAATATTTTCCTTTACCATGAATGATTTCTTTTAATGCTTTTTTCGGTTCTAATTCTTTAATAAATTTAATAAAATCGATGCGCTCATTTACCTTTTTCACTTGAAAAGGTTTTAAGCTTGGATTTAATAGTAAGAAATGAAGAAGAGAAGGGAAGCGCCCCTCACCATATTTCCATTGTTCACGTTCAATAAATGAAATACAATCATCACGTCCGATATACATCGTCGGCAATATGTTTGAAAGTGATTCTAGTCGAAACGGCTCAATCACGAGTCTTAAATGATCTAATACAGGCTTGATTAAAGAATGTTCATAAAATGATTGGCTCGCCCCGTGTTTAATAAACGGGACTTTATGAATGGTAAGCTGATCAAGTAACGAACGACTTACAGAATGTGTGCGATACAGTAAACAAAAATCTTTAAAGTTACGTTCACCACTCTCTACTTTTTCTTGAATAAGCTGCAAAATTTGATTTGCTTCGTCAAGAGTCGTAGCAGGTCTTGCATAAAAAGGTTGTACACCTTCTTCACGAACGGAGTATAGCTCTTTATCAAAACGTTCTTGATTTAATTTTATAACTTCATTTCCAAGCCCGACGATAAAGGGATTGGATCGATAATTCGTATTTAGTGCAATGATTGTTGTGTTATCAAATTCTTTTGGAAAAGATAAAATAATTTGGTGACTTGCCCCTCGCCAGCCATAAATTGCTTGATCATCATCACCTGCGATGAACAAATTATTTCTTGGCGTGGCTAACAATTTTACAATTTCATATTGTGCATAGGATGTATCTTGAAACTCATCTACTTCAATGTAGTGAAAACGTTGTTGTAATTGAGTTAGTAAAGGAGCATTATTTTCTAACATATAATATGTTTCCAATAAGATGTCATCGAAATCAATATAATTGTAGCGTTGTTTTACCTCTTCAAAACGTTCATATACTTCTTTAAATTCTTGTTCCACTGGTGTTTTCGCTTTTACATCTTTCGGACGATTTAATTTGTTTTTTTCAAGTGAAATCATCGCGAGCATCGTTTCAGCATCGTAATCGTCTTTTAAACGCAATTCTTTTAAGATTTTCTTTATCATAATTTGTTTATGTTTTTCATTTGCTAAAATTTGCTGATTATACCCTTGACTACGAAGCAATTTTAAGAAAACAGAGTGGAATGTACCAGCAACAACGTAGCTACTTGCTGCATGATTCATACCTGGTAACTTCGCAACACGACTTCGGATTTCTTCAGCTGCTTTTTGTGTAAATGTAAGTAATAAAATATTTCGTGGATGAACTTGTTTTACATTTACTAAATAACCAACGCGAGTTGTTAAAACAGATGTTTTCCCGCTTCCAGCACCAGCTAGTGTAAGAACAGGACCTTCTGTTGTGCGCACGGCTTCTAATTGTTTTTCGTTTAAAAAAACATTTTGTTGTTCAAGAGCGCGGAAATAAGCCGCATCTACATCTTCTTCCATAATTAAATGGGTAGATGTTTTCGGAATATGATATGTCGCACGTGGAATATCAGCGTGTGTTAACGATTTTTGTGAAAATTTTTCTTGTGTCATATGTTCACCTTCAAAACTATAGCATCAACATTTAACTTTAGCGGAAGAAAAAGAAAATAGCAATGTAAAAAAACAGGAGGGGTTACCTCCTGCTTTCAAATTACAATTTTTTTATCATTACGACGTGCGGGATATTTGCTTCCATAAATACATCAGAACTTGTTACATATCCAAGTTTTTTATAGAAATCTTCAGCATGTGTTTGAGCGTGAAGTTTCAATTTTGGTAGCGAATTTTCTTTTGCATACGCTTCAAGAGAATCCATAACAATTTTTCCAATCCCTTTTTTGCGATGGGAATTTAGCACGCAAATGCGTTCCATTTTTCCTATACCATCAAGGATGCGAAAACGTCCAGCACCAACTGGAACATCATTGTCATATATAACAACGTGTGTTGAAGTTTCTTCAAACTCATCGTACTCTTCTTCAGCAGAGACACGTTGTTCATTTACAAACACTTGTTTACGTACAGAGAATGCATCTCTTAGTTGTTCGTCCGTTTGTACAATCTGTGCGTGCAAATTAGTTGTTCCCCTTTCCAAGACGGAATGTTTCGTGTACAGTCCATGTTCCATTTTCTAATTGATATAGAAGATGGAAACGATCAATTGGTTGTTCGTAATAGAAATCTTTCATACGTAATCGGCCCAACACATCAGCATGCTCTGCATCTGATAAGCCTTGTCCGATTGTTAAATGAGGTACGAAAGCATATTCGCGTTCTTGCGTGAATAACCCGCTATGCATTTCTTCATTTAAGAAAGTAAGTTCAGGTGTTTTTTCTACTTTAAAGTAAAGGACGTTATTAACAGGTGCGAAAGAACCAACTTTCCCAACATGAAGGGTGAAAGGGTTCGTTTTACTTGCGATTGTATGTAACTCGTTTACAATCGACTCTAATTGTTCATCTTGCGCCTCAAAGGGTGTTTTCAATGTAATATGTGGCGGAACTAATGCGTAGTGCGGGTCATAACGTTTACGCAATCCGTTCGCTTTATCTTGAATCATTTTAGATGGAAAAATTACAATGCCTAATTTCATGTTCCAATTCCTCCCTTTGTAAGTCTAGTTAGATTTTGAGATAAATAAATCTCTTTATCTATTATATCAAATTATTCTGAATACTGCTCTCTATTATTTCATTGATAGAATATGAGAGAAGGCTTTCGGTAAATCAGTCTGCCAATATTTCCAAGTATGATTGCCTTCAAATTCCTCGTAATGCGTGATGAAGTTTCTATCTGTAAGAAGCGTATTTAACTCACGGTTCGGCCCTACGAAATCAGATACTTGTCCATCAGTACGCTTTACAGCCGTTTCTTCTGTACCGATGACGTGATACAGTTCTAACGCCTGTGGATCTTTGAATTCTTTTGCTAAGTTCATCACTGTCTCATCCACAAATGGTGATTGCATAACGACTTTACCGAATGTATGCGGATACATAATTGCAGTCATAAAGGAAACTGTTCCGCCAAGAGAATCACCAATTAAAACACGACCTTTTCCCATTTGATACGTTGGATAATTTTCATCAATATATGGTGCAAGTTCATGAGCAAGGAAACGAATATATGCAGCATTTTTCACTTCATTTGGGAAATATTTTTCTTTACGATCATGTACATTTTTATATGGAATACCGACAATAATTGTACGGTCAATTTCTTCGGTTTCACGAAGGCGCTCAATTACACGGTGCGCTTTACCGAGCTGAAAATAATCTCTACCATCTTGTGCAATTACAACTGTATGTTTGTGCAGTGGTGTGTAATTTACTGGTAAATAAACGAGAAGTGTAACATCTTCTTGAAGTGATGCGCTATAAAATGAAATTTCTTCAATTCTCCCTATTGTTTGACTCATGTAGATCCCCCTAAATAAAAATTTACTGTAACGATTGTAAGAGCGACGCTTGTAGTGAAAAGGAAAGAAATATTCACTAATTGGTGCCTTAATTTCTATTTTACCATAATGGTACGAAGAATCTAAAAAATTAGTATTTAAGTTACGAAAGAAAACGGATATAATGAAGTGGGATTTTTGACAGGTGAGAGGGGAGACAGGATTTGAAACAAGAAAAATCAATCGCACTACCATTGGCTATTTCTATAATTGCCATTTCCTTTGCAGCAGTTTTTGTAAAGATGTCCTCAGCACCATCTTCAATATTAAGTATGTACCGCTTATGGATTATCGTACTTATTATGCTGCCTATCGTATGGAAAAAAAGAGAGGAATTTAATAGGATTCAAATGAAAGATTGGGGCTTTTTAATTGGATCTGGTTTCTTTTTAGCACTTCATTTTCTTTTATGGTTTGAATCTTTAAAGCATACAACAGTTGCTAGTTCAACAATTATTTTGGCGCTTCAACCAATCGTATCTTTAGTTGGAGGTTTTTTTCTATTTAAAGAAAGAACAACATATTCAGCCATTGCAACGATGGGAATCGCTATTTTAGGAGTAATGTGCATTGGTTGGGGAGATTTAGGTTTAAGTAAGCAAGCAATTTATGGTGACATATTATCCTTTCTAAGTGTAATAGCGGTTGTCGGTTATTTATTTATCGGGCAAACGACAGTGAAGAAAGTATCGCACTGGATTTATAGCTTTACAGTCTTTGCGTTCGCAGGTCTTTTTATGGGGATTTATAATGTCATATTACAAGTACCCTTTACAGGTTATACGAAGTGGGATTGGACTGTTTTTCTTTTACTTGCGGTTGTGCCGACAGTGTCACATGTAATTAATAACTGGCTATTAAATTATGTAAATGCAACGACAATTTCAATGAGTATTTTAGGAGAACCTGTTGGAGCATCTATACTTGCGTTCTTCTTACTTGGAGAAAAATTAAATGCAATGCAAATTATCGGTAGCATGCTCGTATTGTTTGGTGTATCTGTATTCTTACTGCAGCAACAAAAACGTACAGCAAAAAACGTCGTAAACGAGCCGGTGTATACACAGGAATTATAATGTTAGGGGAGCAAAGAGAAGTTGTGATACTTCTCTTTTTGTTTTATAGGAATATGGGCATAGAAGGGGGATGGAAATCGAATTTCCATCAAAAAAAGATACATGGTTATATCCAATTTTTGTAGGGAGAGAATATTTTCTTTTGCTTTTTACAATTCCATTAGCAATGTTGTTTAGTTGGAGTTGATTTTTGGCAAAATATATTGCCGGGAAAGAAACAATTACGATTAGATCGGGTCTCATTACAAAACGTATATTTATACGAGATATAAAACAAATTTCAAATACGAAAAATCCAATAGCAACTCATGCATTATCATTTGACTGACTTGAAATTGTTTACGATACACATAAAAACAGAAATTATTTCTCCAAGAAATAAAGAACAATTTATTAACTTTGTAAAAAGTAAAAACTCAAATATTGAAACAAAGTAAAAGAGTGGCTACGAAGCCACTCTTTTACTTTGGGTTTGTCATATAAGGTTGTACGTGAATGACACATAGGTCACGGAATTTGCCTTCAGCAGTTGTGACAATTACGACTGCTTTACCTGCACTTTTTCCAGTAATCGTCACGGTGTCACCTTTTGGATATATGGTGATGATATCAGAATTCATATTTGACCAAATAAGCTCTTTATTCGTTGCTTGTATTGGCAAAATGGAAGCTGCTAACACAATGTTTTGTCCCGTTTTTATTTTTAATTTATGTTTTTCCATATGAACACCGATGACTGAAATAACAGAAGGAGCAATTGAAATTTTAGGCGGGTTAGGTTGCATGTTTAAACAAGATGCAGAAGTATTTGTGATAGGTGAAAATTTTCGTGTTTGTTGTTGCTGGAAAGCTGCTAACATGTTGGAGTCCCCTTTCTGTATAAGTGCTGATATTCATACTATAAAGGAGTAGTGTTATGTTAAATTTAACGAAACATAAAGAATTTGTTAAATTTGATAAGAAGATTGTCGAACTGTAAAAAAATCTCTGCTGTTACGATAACAGCAGAGATTTTTTTATAAATTATGACGATGTTGTTTTTCGAAATCCTCAAATTGCTCTTCAACTTCTTTTGAAGGTTGTGTTAGTAAACTAACAATTACGATGGCTAGTAAACTAATAGCGAAACCTGGAATCATTTCATATAAGAAATCTTTTAAGAATTTGAATTGAGTCCAGATAATAACAGTAGCGGCACCAGAAATCATACCAGCAAGCGCGCCCCATTTCGTCATACGTTTCCAATATAAGCTTAATAAAATAGCAGGTCCGAATGAAGAACCAAAACCAGCCCAAGCGTATCCAACAAGAGCTAAAATCGTATCATTTTGTTTAAACGCTAAAGCGCACCCAACTAATGCAATAACAAGTACAGCCATACGACCGACAAATACAAGTTCTTTATCAGATGCAGAACGTTTGAAGAATGTACGATATAAGTCTTCCGTTACGGCACTAGAAGTAACGAGTAACTGAGATGAGATTGTACTCATAATCGCTGCTAAAATTGCGGCTAATAAAAATCCAGTAATAAGTGGGTGGAATAAAATTTTCCCAAGTTCAAGGAAAATTGTTTCTGGGTTAGATAATGTTAACTCTTGTTGTGAATAGTAAGCAATACCAATAAGACCAGTAAACATAGCTCCAACAACAGAGAAAATCATCCAGCTCATACCAATTCTTCGTGCGCTTTTAAGTTCTTTTACAGAAGAAATTGCCATAAAGCGTACGATAATATGAGGTTGTCCGACATAACCAAGGCCCCATGCGAATAGAGAAATCATTCCTAAAGTAGAGGCACCTTTAAAAATATCTAGACGTGTTGGATCTACAGATCGAATTGTATCAAATGCAGGTCCAAGTCCGTTCGAATTCATAATTGTTACGATAGGAACAAGAATAAGAGCAACTACCATAATGATTCCTTGCACGAAGTCTGTCCAACTTACTGCTAAGAAACCACCAAATAATGTGTAAGCGACAACAACGCCAGCTACAATGAATAATCCAACATGATAGTTCATGCCAAATGAATTTTCAAATAATACAGCGCCTGAAACTAATCCTGAAGCTACATAGAAAGTAAAGAAAATCATAATAACAAGTCCAGATACTAAACGTAGCATATGAGATTTGTCGTGGAAACGGTGTTCCAAAAATTCTGGGATAGTAATAGAGTTATTTGCAATTTCTGAGTAGGTACGTAAGCGAGGAGCGACATATAGCCAGTTTGCGTATGCGCCTAGTGTCAGGCCGATCGCAATCCAACTACTACTTAATCCAACGCTAAACATTGCACCGGGTAATCCCATTAAAAGCCAACCACTCATATCGGATGCTCCAGCGCTTAATGCTGTTACTGCGGGGCCTAGTGTACGCCCGCCAAGCATATAATCTGTTAAGTTGGACGTTCGTTTATAAGCGAAATAGCCAATTACTAACATCCCGAGCATGTAAATTGAGATAGAAGTTAAAGTTAACATCTGCGTACTCATGTAGTTCCCCTTCCTTTTGTCATGTCTTTTGATGCGTTATGCATATTTATAATCTATCATGATTATTCTGAAAAATCCATACAGAAATATGAATTTTCAGAAATGTAAGCGTTTTTTGATGTTATTTTACTTTTTTAATATATAATATTCATACAAAAAACCTTATTTTTAATAGAGTATTTATTATATTTACATAAAAAGAGGTTGTTTTGTCAATATAATATTGAAAGGAAAGAAAAATAAAATTTTTGGAAAAGTATTGACTTGTGAAAAAAGTTAGGTCTATAATGAGTGCAACTTAAAAAAATGCAAGCGTTGATGAAGAAGAGTACACATGATGAACATGTCAGAGAGCTGATGGTTGGTGCGAATCAGTATGGAATTGATGTGGAATGGGCTTCGGAGCTTCCAAACCGAAACGAAAGAAGTAGGCTTTGGCGACATGATCTCATCGATACAAGAGACACGTATTGTTTTTGATACGGTAAAGTGCGTTACATTTGTAACGAATTAAGGTGGCACCACGGGAGTACCCGTCCTTTCTATAGGATGAGTACTCCCTTTTTGTGTATAAAAAATTAAATAAGTGAAATCGTTTAAGTAAGAAGAGTACGTATATTGGAGACGTTACAGAGAGCCGGGAATAGGTGGGAGCCCGGTACGGTGCCATATACGGAATGGGCTTACGAGAGGTATGCTGAACAATTATTTTCAGTAGGCAACCCGGGTTCCGCCGTTACAAGGATAAGGTATAAATTTTGTACCTGAACAAAGCGGGATGCTTTTGCATCCAACACGAGGTGGTACCGCGGTATATTTATCGTCCTCTACATATTTTCGATATGTAGAGGACTTTTTTATTTTTCAGGGCGAGGTGAAGGACATGATGACGAAAGAAGAATTTATAAAACAAAAAAGAGAGAGAAAGACATTTTTAGTAATCACTGAAGAAGAAGGAGATAGCATTACGCCAATTTCTTTATATAGACGTATGAAAGGGAAGAAGAAATTCTTATTAGAAAGTTCACAGCTTCATCAAGATAAAGGGCGTTATTCTTACTTAGGATGTAATCCTTATGGAGAAGTGAAAAGCGTTGGTACGGAAGTGGAACGAACGATTTACGGCCGGTCAGAAAAGTTGCAAAGTAACGTACTTCAAGTATTAGAAGAAGTGATCGGGTCAGCTCAAGTAGAGAGTCCATTTCCATTTTGCGGGGGAGCAGTTGGTTATATTGGATATGACGTCATTCGGCAGTATGAAAACATTGGAGCGGATTTACACGACCCATTAAATATTCCGGAAGTACACCTTTTACTATATCGTGAGTTTATCGTTTACGATCATTTACGCCAAAAGTTGTCGTTTGTATATGTATGCAGGCAAGATGATTCAGCAGATTATGAAGAAGTATACGAAAGGCTACGAGTATACAAAGAGGAAGTGCTACAAGGAGAAGAAGCTGAAGTAAATGCAATACAATCCCCATTATCATTCACTTCTTCTATAACGGAAAAAGAGTTTTATGAGATGGTAGAAATGGCGAAAGAATATATAAGAGCGGGAGACATATTCCAAGTTGTACTGTCACAGCGTTTACAAAGTGAATGTATTGGTGATCCATTCGCGTTATATCGAAAACTTCGAATTGCAAATCCATCACCATATATGTTCTATATCGATTTTCAAGATTATGTTGTACTCGGTTCCTCGCCGGAAAGTTTACTATCAGTAAGGGAGGATAAAGTGATGACGAATCCAATTGCTGGTACAAGGCCGAGGGGGAAAACGAAGAGGGAAGATGAGGAAATCGCAAAAGAACTGTTAGGCAATGAGAAAGAGCGAGCAGAGCATATGATGCTTGTAGATCTTGGGCGAAACGATATTGGTAGAGTGAGTGAAATCGGCTCGGTTACGATAGATAAATATATGAAAGTAGAAAAATATTCTCACGTTATGCACATTGTATCCGAAGTTTACGGAACATTGCAAAAACAAATGGGCGGATTTGATGCGTTAGCGTATTGCTTACCAGCAGGGACGGTTTCTGGAGCTCCGAAAATTAGAGCGATGGAAATTATAAATGAACTAGAGAATGAAAAAAGAAATGTATACGCTGGTGCAGTTGGATACGTTAGTTTTTCAGGAAATCTTGATATGGCGCTCGCCATTCGAACGATGGTCGTAAAGGATGAAAAAGCATATGTTCAGGCAGGAGCAGGAGTCGTTTACGATTCAGATCCAGTAGCTGAATATGAAGAAACATTAAATAAAGCGAGAGCGCTTTTGGAGGTAATGAAATGATTGTACTTATCGATAATTACGATTCGTTCACATATAACTTGTATCAACTGTTAGGCGAACATGAAGAAGAAATTGTAGTTGTAAGAAATGATGAAATAACGATAGAACAGTTAGAAGAGGTGAATCCAAGAGGAATTGTACTTTCACCAGGACCAGGAAAACCAGAGGATGCTGGCATTTGTATCGACGTCATCCGTCATTTTTATAAGAACGTTCCCATATTAGGGATTTGTCTTGGCCACCAAGCGATCATAGCTGCATTTGGAGGAGACATTGTTAGAGCAGAATGTATTAAACATGGAAAAACATCGCGTGTGAAACATAACGGAACGTCAATCTTTTCATACGCTACACAGCCGCTAACGGCAATGCGCTATCATTCCCTTGTTGCAGAGCAAACGAGCTTGCCAGAGTGTTTTGACATATTAGCGACAGCGATGGACGACGGAGAGATAATGGCAGTCCGTCACAATTATTATCCGCTCTTCGGATTACAGTTTCATCCGGAATCAATCGCAACAGAAGAAGGCGGAAAGTTAATACGTGCCTTTTTAACAGAAATAAAAGAGGAGGAAAGAGTATGAATAACTATCTTCGTAAATTAGTGGAGGGTCAACATTTAACAGAAGAGGAAATGTATAAAGCAGGACTACTTTTATTAAGTGAAAACATATTAGAAAGTGAAATTGCAGCTTTCTTAGTCTTACTGAAAGCGAAAGGTGAAACTGCAGAAGAAATATACGGTCTCGTTCGAGCTCTTCGCGAAAAGGCATTGCCGTTTTCGAACCATATACAAGGAGCAATGGACAATTGCGGGACGGGTGGTGACGGTGCTCAAACGTTTAATATTAGCACAACATCAGCATTCGTACTGGCAGGAGCAGGTGTAAAGGTTGCAAAACATGGTAATCGTGCTGTTTCTAGTAAAACAGGAAGTGCAGACTTATTAGAAGAACTAGGTGTAAATATTAGTAGTACGCCAAACGAAATTGATTATTTACTAGAGCATGTGGGCATTGCATTTTTATTTGCACCAGTGATGCATCCAGCACTAAGGCGCATTATGAAAATAAGAAAAGAGTTAAACGTGCCGACGATCTTTAATTTAATTGGTCCTTTAACAAATCCAGTGAATTTAGAAACACAATTTGTCGGTATTTATAAACGAGATATGTTATTACCAGTTGCAGAAGTATTACAAAAGTTAGGCCGGAAACAAGCGCTTGTCGTAAATGGAAGTGGTTTTTTAGATGAAGCGTCATTACAAGGGGAAAATCACGTAGTCCTTTTAAAAGATAATGAAATAGTAGAAATGAGTATTGATCCAGAAAAGTATGGTTTTTCAAGAGTGAAAAATGAAGAAATTAGAGGGGGGAATTCAAAAGAAAATGCAAAGATTACGCTTGAAGTATTGAGCGGAGAAAAGAGTGTTTATCGTGATACAGTTTTATTAAATGCAGGTCTAGCTCTTTTCGCAAATGGAAAAACGGAAACGATTGAAGAAGGAATTAAACTCGCGGCACATAGCATTGACTCTGGAAAAGCATTAACCAAATTAAACTTATTAATTGCAGCAAGCAATGAAAAATTAGAAAGGGTGAACTAAAGTGGGGACGATTTTAGATGAAATTGTAGAACAGAAGAAAAAGGAAGTTGCGGAGTTGTATGAAATATATACACCAGTAAAAACAAAAAGAAAGACACATTCACTTGTAGAAGCGTTACAGCAGTTTACTGTCATTGCAGAAGTAAAGCGAGCATCACCATCAAAAGGAGATATCAATTTACACGTTGACGTACGAAAACAAGTGGGAACATATGAGAAATGTGGTGCAGGAACAGTATCTGTTTTAACAGATGGTCAATTTTTTAAAGGGTCGTTTCACGATTTACAAACAGCAAGAGAAGAAAGTAACATTCCGCTTTTATGTAAAGATTTCATAATCGATAAGATTCAAATTGATAGAGCATATGAAGCGGGAGCAGATATTATTTTACTAATTGTAGCAGCGTTAACGAAAGAGAAGTTAAAAGAGTTGTATAGCTACGTGTTAGAAAAAGGATTGGAAGCGATTGTTGAAGTTCATGATGAACAGGAATTAGAAACTGCGATTGTATTAAATCCGCACGTTATTGGCATTAATAATCGTAATTTAAAAACGTTCGAAGTAGATTTAAGCCAAACTGAAAAGCTTGGAAAAAGATTGAATGAGGAGAAACTACTTTGGATTAGTGAAAGTGGCATTCATTCAAAAGAAGATATTATTCGTGTTAAAAGAGCTGGGGCCAAAGGTGTATTAGTTGGAGAGGCGCTTATGACATCATCTTCTATTAGTAGTTTTTTTGAAGATTGTAAGGTGAATATATGAAAGTGAAAATTTGCGGCATCACTGATGTGGAAACAGCGAAAAGTGCGTGCGAATACGGCGCAGATGCACTCGGATTTGTTTTTGCAGAAAGTAAACGGAAAATCACTCCAAAGAGAGCGAAAGAAATCATTCAGGAGCTTCCAGCCAACGTGTTAAAAATTGGTGTTTTCGTAAATGAATCAGTAGAAGTGATCCGGAAAATTGCAGATGAGTGTGGGTTAACACATGTACAACTACATGGGGATGAAGACAATCATCAAATTAGAAGATTGAATATTCCGTCTATAAAGTCACTAGGAGTAACTTCAGAGAGTGATATGAAAAACGCTCAAAGGTATGAAACGGATTATATATTATTTGATAGCCCGAAAGAAAAGTTTCATGGAGGAAATGGAAAGACATTTTCATGGGAACTACTTGGGCATATGCCAAAAGAATTGCGAAAGAAAACGATATTAGCTGGTGGATTAAACGCTCTTAATATAGAAGAAGCAATTCGAACTGTTCGGCCTTATATGGTCGATGTGAGCAGCGGAGTAGAGACAGAAGGAAAGAAAGATGTAGAGAAAATAAAACAATTTATTATAAAAGCAAAGGAGTGTTCCAAATGAACTACGCATATCCAGATGAAAAAGGACATTACGGTATATACGGAGGACGATACGTTCCAGAAACGTTAATGCAATCTGTACTAGAACTAGAAGAAGCATATAAAGAAGCGATGCAAGATGAAGCATTTCAAAAGGAATTAAATCATTATTTAAAAACGTACGTCGGAAGAGAAACACCGCTATATTATGCTGAAAATATGACGAAGTATTGCGGTGGGGCAAAAATTTATTTAAAACGTGAAGATTTGAACCATACAGGAGCTCATAAAATTAACAATACAATCGGTCAGGCACTACTTGCAGTGCGAATGGGCAAGAAAAAAGTTGTCGCTGAAACAGGAGCTGGACAACACGGAGTTGCAACAGCTACTGTATGTGCTCTTCTCGGATTAGAATGCGTCATTTTTATGGGAGAAGAAGATGTAAGACGTCAAAAATTAAATGTGTTCCGAATGGAATTACTCGGAGCGAAAGTAGAAAGTGTAGCGGCAGGTAGCGGTACATTAAAAGATGCGGTAAACGAGGCGCTTCGTTACTGGGTTTCACATGTGCATGATACGCACTACATTATGGGATCTGTTCTCGGACCACATCCATTCCCGCAAATTGTCCGTGATTTCCAAAGTGTAATTGGAAATGAAACGAAAAAACAATATGAGACGTTAGAAGGAAAGTTACCAGAAGCAGTCGTTGCTTGTATTGGCGGTGGCAGTAATGCGATGGGGATGTTTTATCCGTTCGTACACGATGGAGAAGTTGCTCTTTACGGCGTAGAAGCAGCTGGAAAAGGCGTTCATACAGAAAAGCATGCAGCAACTTTAACGAAAGGAAGCGTTGGTGTTCTCCACGGATCAATGATGTATCTTCTGCAAAACGAAGAAGGACAAATTCAAGAAGCACACTCTATTTCAGCAGGACTTGATTATCCAGGTGTTGGTCCAGAACATAGCTTGCTAAAAGATATTGGCCGCGTTTCTTATCATTCGATAACAGACGAAGAAGCATTAGAAGCATTTCAATTATTAACGAAAAAAGAAGGCATTATCCCGGCGTTAGAAAGCTCGCATGCTGTCGCATACGCATTAAAATTAGCGCCGCAAATGAAGAAAGATGAAGGGCTTGTCATTTGTTTATCTGGCCGCGGTGATAAAGATGTAGAGAGTATAAAACGTTATATGGAAGAGGTGTAAAAAATGGGAGTAGAAAAAATTAAAGCAGCGTTTGAAAATGGAAAGAAAGCATTTATTCCGTACGTAATGGGCGGAGATGGCGGCTTTGAAAAATTAAAAGAAAGAATTCGTTTTCTTGATGAAGCAGGAGCGAGCATCGTTGAAATCGGCATTCCTTTTTCGGATCCAGTCGCAGATGGCCCAACGATTCAAAGAGCAGGGAAACGAGCGCTAGATAGCGGCGTAACATTAAAAGGCATTTTTCAAGCGTTAGCAGAGGTAAGGAAAGAAGTACAAATACCTTTTGTTCTTATGACATATTTAAATCCGGTACTTGCATTCGGAAAAGAGAGATTCATTGAGAACTGTATAGAAGCAGGTGTAGACGGCATCATCGTTCCAGACTTACCGTATGAAGAACAAAATATTATTGCGCCGTTACTTCGAGAGGTAAACATTGCGCTTATTCCACTCGTTACCGTAACGAGTCCTATTGAAAGAATTGAAAAAATTACGAGTGAATCAGAAGGGTTCGTTTATGCTGTTACAGTAGCGGGCGTAACGGGAGTACGTCAAAACTTTAAAGAGGAGATTCATAGTTACTTAGAAAAAGTAAAATCACACGTCAACTTACCAGTAGTCGCTGGATTCGGCATCTCAACAAAAGAACATGTAGAAGAAATGGTTACAATATGCGACGGAGTTGTCGTTGGAAGTAAGGTCATTGAGCTTTTAGAAAATGAAAAGCGAGAAGAAATATGTGAATTAATATATGCAACAAAACAAAAAGAAGAGGCGTAGTCTCTTCTTTTTGTTTTGCGTAATAAATGTTAAAATATACAGAAAATACATATAATTCAGAGGGGGAGAAGGCATGCTAAGACGTAAATTACTATATCTATTTTTAACTGTACCGTTATACGCTTGGCTCATTAGCATGACGAAAATAGAGTTAATGGCTCTATTTTTAGGGTATGTATTCATCTTTTCCAACTTAAATCGCATTCAAGAACAGTCTATTTTAGAAATATGTCTATTTTCGATTAGTATAGAATTATTTAGTATCGTTTCGATTGTATTATTAAACGAACTATTTCTACGGATTCATTCATTTACATTAATGAAATTTTGGAATATTATATTGCAAGCAATATGTACTTACATTGTGTTTGTTGTGTTGAAAGAAATAGTCGGAAAGCAGACAGTTTTTCAGGATAATAGAAAATGGGAGTGAATGAAAAGGAGCCGTTTGGTTCCTTTTTTGAATCTGTTTTAAAAACAATTGAAAATTATAGCATCTGTTATATAATAGTTAAAAATTGTATTTTAAACGAAATGAGATGATAACATGGCCATATTGTTGGCACTTATCCCAATTATGATGATTTTCATTTGTTTATTTTTATTTAAACAAACGTCATTAAGGTCTTCGTTAATTTCTTATGCTGTATGTGTTGGAATCGTTTTACTCTCGCCAACGTTTCAATTAGGGATAAGTGAAACTGTACACGCAACGATTAAAGGATGGTTAATTTGTTTTATTGTCGGGTATGTTTTATTTTTCGGTATTTTTTTATTTCACCTCATGAACAAAATGGGGTACATCGATCAAGTGGCACGTTTTCTAGAAGCAGTGACGCAAGATCGCTTATTACAAATGCTGCTTATGTGTTTTGGCATTTGCCCGCTTATTGAATCAGTAAGTGGATTCGGTATCGGCTTCATGGTTGCAGCACCTATTTTTCTTTCACTAGGATATAAACCATTTCAAGCTGTACTACTCTCATTCATCGGCTTACTAGCTAGTTCATGGGGCGCAATGGCAACTGGTACGATTATCGGTTCGCAGCTAATAAATATGCCTCTTACAACACTTGGCACAAATACAGCGCTACTAAGTATTCCGATGTTTGCTTACTTCGTTATTCTTTCTTTACACGTTGTTGGCGGCTGGCAAGCGGTTATAGAAAAGTGGAAAGAAGGAGTAGGATTCTTTCTATTATTTTCTCTCGGAATCTATCTTTCTAATGCATACGTAAGTGTTGAACTAGCCGGGATATTAAGTTCTATCGTTACGATTACATTTGGCTTTCTTATCATTAAATTAAAAGGAAAAAGTGGGCAAAATCTTATAACAGAGCATGCGGCTGCAACGGAGAGAGAAGTATCCATTATAAAAATTATTAGCCCTTATATATTTCTAACAGTTTGTATTTTACTTTCTCGCCTTGTTCCAGCATTACATGATTTGTTCAGATCATATGCGGTTCTTGATTTGAAATCATACTCTTACAAACTAGAGTTACTATATTCACCAGGATTTTGGCTCGGTATGACTTGCTTATTTACTATTATTTTCTTCCGCATCCCGTCTAATATTATTAAACAATCACTCTCACAAACGATCAAACAATGGATTCCTTTTGCGATTACGACGACAATGTTTATCGCCATTTCAGAACTAATGGGTGCATCAGGCATGCATTCATTACTCGCAAAGACAGCTGGTGATACATTTGGAACATTTTTCGTTTTCGTTGCGCCGTTTATTGGCGCTATTGGTGGATTTTTAACAGGTAGTAACGCAGGATCAAATGCAATGTTTATAAAACTACAAATGCAAACCGCACAAAACGTAGCACTCCCGTGGCAATATGTCACAACACTTCAAAACACCGCATCATCAGTAGCGACAATCGCTTGTCCATCACGGATTACACTAGGTGCTTACTTATGTAATATCCCTTACCGTGAAAATGAACTATTAAAGAAGACGACGTTAATGATCTTTGGTGCGGTTTTGCTTGTAGTGGTAGAGGTTATTGTTTGGTATATGTTGAGAAATTAAAAATCCTCCTAACATAGGAGGATTTTTTTTATGAATGGATAATGTTTTAAATATGAAAAGCTTCTACTCAATGAATAGGAGATGAAATGTATGCCCCTAAAAAACTACGGTGTATTAAAAGGTACAGTTATACAATCAAAGATGGGAAAAGGGAAAACTCCTCATTATCAAGTTCATTTACAAGATGAAGCAGAAGTAGATTATCGCATTGCAATTAACGTAAAGTCGCAAAGTTATCCATCAGAAGTTTTATATTTTGCGAGCGACAATATTCGGTCAGAGGCGATTCATATTTTACCGACATTACCATTCGGTTTTACAGAAATAAAAAACAATGAACCGAAAGTAGCTTTAGATTATGTAAGAGGAAATCTATTTGACTCAAATCAAATGATTCCTTTACCTCCCGAAAAAGCAGGAGCAGATAATGATTTAAATGAAAAAATAGAACGTTATATAAAACGAGCGATAGAAGAAAAAGCAATTATTTACGCGTTTGGCGAAAGATGGGGACCAGAAGAAAATACACCAGATTCCTATTTTCATTTCAAACCAGGAAACGGTATACATGATATTCATATGAATCAAGGGAATGTAGAAAAATGGCAAGGTGATGATGGAATATGGCAAGATGGAGGGATACTCATTCACTTTGAAAAGGAAGAAGAATGGATTGGTATCTTTCTTGCATTCCAATCACAGTCATGGTGTACCGATGAAGAAGGGCATGCTCGTGTTCCGGTTGAACATTGTGATTATAAGAGGAATAATTAATAAGAAGAGGGCGTTCAAAAAGAACGTCCTCTTCTTATTTTATAAAACGAAAAACTAACAAGTGTAGAAATACAAGAGAAAAGCAGTGCTACACTAGAAAACGCAATGAGATACATATTATATTTCATAACCTGTCCAATTAGCTGGTTACTGTCGTATTGAAACAGTCCCGCTATGATGTTGAATAAAAATAAAACGATAAACATGACGATAACTCCGTCTATTGATCCTTTAATGTCTGGTTTACTTAAAGCGATATGTGCGGAAATGCAAATGGCGATAAATAAAAATAACCAAAAGGAAGGATTCAATAAATTGCCGATTGTAAATAAGTTTTTCAATAATACAAACGTCGACAAGAGCATGTTTTGGATCATTTCTATATTAATAGAAGTAGAAGCAATCGTTTTTTCGAGAGTTGTATTAAATAAAAAATATGATTCTGGTACGAAATAGCGCATTAAAAGGATTAGTGCAGTAATACCAGAAATAATAGGCCCAATGCCGATGAAGAAATTCCCAATCCGTTGATACACACTTTTTTGATTGTATTGATGTTGTACGTAGCCTAAAGCGCCTTGGCTTGTATCTGTCGGGAAGAACTGAGTCGCCACAATTTTATGACGGAACAGTACGCACATAATGGCATGTCCAAGTTCGTGAATCGGAACACCGATCCAAGCCGTTAATAGGAATCCTTTTCTTCCGAAAGCTCTCGACCAATACATCCGTGTGAGAGATTCTAAATAGCCTAATAGAAATCCAATTACAATGATAACGCCAATTAAAGATAATAATTGGATTACGCTTGTAAGGAGTATTTGAAAAATTGAGTTTACCAATTCCATTGCCAGTCATCCAATCTGTTAAAAATATTATTTATTCTGTTTCATAATAGCATTTTTTTTCAAGATTACTAGCACATATATTTTCTTTCGGAAGAAGGATTTCAGAATCTTTTTCTTGTAGTCATGTTTTATGTCCAAAGTCATATATTGAACTTGTAACACCCTATAAGGTATATGCTTAAGGAGGGATAAGAGAATGAAATGTCCGTCATGTCATACAGAAAATGCAGCGGAGGCAAAGTTTTGCGGGAATTGTGGACATTCGTTAACGGAAGAAGTAGTGGCAAGTAGTGGCCAAGAAGAAGGGCCGGAACAAGTACGTGCGGCACAAGCAAAGGAAGCTCGGCCAAATGAAACGGTAGAGCAAGCGAAGCGGTTCGCGAGCGGCTATTTTCAATTTTTTAAACATGCATTACAAGCACCCACAGCGATTATGAAAAGCGGCGCTATTGAAGTGCGAAATGGAATTGTAAGTCTTGTTCTTATTTGTTTTTTAGGAGCATGTATTTTTTATAGAATGATGAGTGCAGCATCAGCAGTTACGAGAACATTTGCACCAGATATATCTACTCCCACGTTTTTTGGAGAATCTATAACGGTCTTTTTCTTTTTATTAATTTTAACTTTATTTGTTGGATTTATTATTTTTGTAAGTGGTAAGATGATGAAATCGTCTTTTTCGTTTCTTGAAGTATTTGGTATATGGGGAACGATAGCGACGCCGACTATTGTCATATTAGTCCTTTCTTTTCTTTTTAGTTTCTTATTAATCTTTTT
Source organism: Bacillus sp. TE8-1 (assembly GCF_008368855.1). NCBI lineage: Bacteria > Bacillati > Bacillota > Bacilli > Caryophanales > Bacillaceae > Bacillus > Bacillus sp. TE8-1. The sequence goes on from NZ_QPET01000012.1 coordinate 231,896, forward strand.
CTTACCTATATTATTATCCGTAGCTGCAACTTATATAGGGATTAGTATAACTGTAGCCGTATTAAAGCTAGACAATGGCGGATTAGATCTCGTTTACACACTTATTATTGCAAATGTTTTAATTGGAATTGCAACGTTCATTGTACTTTGGTCTTACATTAGTACGATAATTCAAGCCTTAACAAAGGGAATAACTGGCTTCTAATGAAAAGGTGGTTGACTGAATGAATGTATGTACAAAGTGCGGATCTCAGTTTGAAGATGGTGTGCAATTTTGTCAAAACTGCGGGTCGAAGAGGGGACGTCCTGTAGTAAAGAAGAACATGAGCGGTGGTACAAAAGTTGGCATTACACTGTTAGCACTATTTGTTATAGCGATTATTGGATTGTATTTGTACGGAGCATCGTATTATACGCAGGTGGCACAAGTAGACCGGATGATTACGATTTTACAAGAGAGGGACGGAGAGAAATTAGCTGAGATCGTTACGGCAGATGATCCATCGGTTATGATAACGAGAGAGAGTTTAACGCCTCTATTTTCATATATAAAAGAAAATCCATCTTACGTAAATGAATTAAAAGGATATTTGAGACAAGGTGAAAAACAACGGGATGGAATAGAAAGAGTTGATTTTTCATTAACGAAAGACGGAAAGTATTTCTTTATATTTGATCGATATAAATTGAAAGCGAAGACGTACTATACAACTTTGCTTACAAATGAAAAAGGCGTATCGTTAAAAATGAACGGAAAAGAAATTGATAAGACAGATGACAAAAAGTTTGAGAAGCAATATGGGCCATTTCTTCCGGGAAATCAAGTGTTTCAATCAGATTATAAAAATGACTATGTAAAATTATCTCGTGAGGAAAAGGTTGTACTTATGAAACAAAGCCAAAATAACGTAACGATAGATTTAACGTTGCAAGGTCAATATATTACAGTTCAAACGAACGCGCCTGGTGCAACATTGTACGTAAATCAAAAACCGGTTACAGCGCTAGCAGGAGAAGAAATTACATGGGGGCCTGTAGCGACTGATGGAAGTGCGACGATTTATTTAGAACGAAATGGAGAAAGCGGACGAGAAACGACACAAGTAGAGACGATAACGACACTTTCGTCTTATAATCTTCCATTCCAAAAGAAAAGTACAGAAAAAACAGTTGTTTATAATGTTACTCCAACGCCCGCGACTGGGTATGTATATAATGGTTTCATCTTTCCTGATAGTGATATTCGAAAATTAACGAGCGCAGATTTAACATATTTATCGAAAGAGCAGTTGAAAATTGCTAGAAATGAAATATATGCAAGGCATGGACATATTTTTCAAACGAAAGATATGCAAGCGTATTTTGCAAAACAGTCTTGGTATAGAGAAAATCCTTATTTTAAAGGAACGTTAACAGATATTGAAACTTATAATATTGAACTAATCAAATCAAGAGAATAGGCACTTGAAAAAGGTACAGTGTATATTGCTGTACCTTTTCTATCGTTATTTAGCTGGACCAGGATCCCTTGAGAAAAAGATATGAAAGAGAAATGTGACTTTACTTGCTCCCCCGGATGTACTGGCTTGCACATCAGATAAAGAACTAGACGTTAAGGCAGCTTCAGAATGAGGAGGAACGACTATTTTGAGTGCATCATCTGATTCTGATGATATCGTAACCGTTATTGTATCATCAGAAACATTTACAACTTTAACAGTACCAACGGGGAAGATGGACTTACCAGCGTGTGATGCAGAAGCAAAGCGATTGGCTTTCCAAATAGTTTGAGAGAAAGTGTCATTGTCTGATAACCAAGCGCGAGCACTGTATAATGTTGCATTAACGGTAAATTCTTGTTCAAGCGGGAGGGCGGCTTTCGGTTCTTTCGGTTCCTCTGGAAACTGAGCGAGAAGACCAGCGCACATGTATGTTTCACCTACTTTCGATATTTGCTTTTATAGCATATTAAACATGTTGTTTATAAGACACGACAGTTACCTATTCATACATAAGTTTGTGCACCAAATTTGAAGATAAAATTCTCTTTCTTTACAATGGAGGTAGGTGTTATTTTTATAAAATATGGAAAACGTAAAGAGTATGTAAAAAAGAAGGAGTGGTAAAGTGAACTATGTCATTATTGGCGGAGATGCAGCTGGTATGAGTGCAGCTATGCAAATTGTTAGAAACGATGAAAATGCAAATGTTGTGACGCTAGAAAAAGGTGAAATTTATTCGTACGCGCAGTGTGGGTTACCGTATGTCATTAGTGGTGCTATCGCTTCAACGGAAAAGTTAATCGCGCGTAATGTAAAGACGTTTCGTGATAAATACGGAATTGATGCGAAAGTACGACATGAAGTAACGAAAGTAGATACGGAAAAGAAAATGGTATACGCAGAGCATACGAAGACGAAGGATGTCTTTGAATTTCCGTATGATCGATTATTAATTGCGACTGGAGTGCGTCCTGTTATGCCAGAATGGGAAGGACGGGAATTACAAGGCGTTCATCTTTTAAAAACAATTCCTGATGCTGAGCGCATATTAAAAACGCTAGAAACGAATAAAGTTGAAGATGTAACGATTATTGGCGGTGGCGCAATCGGACTGGAGATGGCAGAAACATTCGTCGAACTTGGTAAGAAAGTAAGAATGATTGAGCGAAATGATCATATCGGTACGATTTATGATGCAGATATGGCAGAGTACATACATAAAGAAGCAGATAAGCATCATATTGAAATTTTAACGAATGAAAATGTAAAAGCGTTTAAAGGGAATGAGCGAGTAGAAGCAATTGAAACGGATAAAGGTACGTATAAAGCAGATCTTGTTTTAGTGTCGGTAGGAGTGAAGCCAAATACTGATTTTCTTGAAGGGACAAATATACGTAAGAATCATAAAGGGGCAATTGAAGTAAATGCATATATGCAAACGAATGTGCAAGACGTATATGCAGCTGGTGATTGCGCAACACATTACCACGTTATAAAGGAAATTCATGATCATATCCCGCTCGGAACGACTGCCAATAAACAAGGCCGACTTGCTGGACTGAATATGCTTGATAAACGAAGAGCATTTAAAGGTACGTTAGGTACAGGCATTATTAAATTTATGGATTTGACGCTTGCAAGAACAGGATTAAATGAAAAAGAAGCGAAAGGGCTACACATCCCGTATAAAACAGTCAAAGTAGATTCGACTAATATGGCGGGCTATTATCCAAATGCGAAACCACTTTACTTGAAATTACTATACCGTTCCGACACGAAACAATTATTAGGCGGACAAGTAATTGGAGAAGAAGGTGTAGATAAACGGATTGATGTAATCGCAATGGCACTCTTCAATAAAATGAGCATTCACGATTTAGAAGATGTCGACTTAAGTTATGCCCCACCATATAACAGCGTTTGGGATCCAATTCAGCAAGCGGCAAGGAGAGCGGAATAGCACTTTTTAAAGTGCTATTTTTTTCGTTAAAGGGGAATAAGCCTTTTTGCCGAATAAAAAAGGGGGAAATAATTACAAATAGGGAAGAGGGATCATTAAAAATGTTTGTAACACTTCAAACCGTTCAAGAATCAGAAAAAGAAATATTACGTAATTTGTACGCACTATATCTTCATGACCTCTCTACATTCACTCCTAATATAACGATTGGGGAAAATGGATTTTTTGAATACGAAGATTTGCACATGTTTTGGGAAAATGACGGAATCACTCCGTATTTTATTAAAAGTGATAATGATATTGTAGGATTTTTATTACTACTGGAACGTCCTTTTTTGAAGAAGGAAAACGACTTTGGTATAAATGACATTTTCATATTGAATCAACACAAGGGGAAAGGAATCGGTAAACAAGTTATTGAGAATGTACTAAAAGAGAAACGGGGGCAATATTTCGTTATCGAGCTTGTGAAAAATATACCAGCTGTTTCTTTTTGGAAGAAAGTATATAGGGAGCTAAACATCGAATTTGATGAGAAAATACAGTTAATCGATGATGAAGAATGCCTCGTTCAAACGTTTAAAATACAATGAGATTGGTGCTCCTAGTATATTACTTTGAAATTTAACTTTATTTTGAATATACCGTTCACCCTTGAAAACATAGTACGTATCGCTTATATTGTCATATAGTATTTATTTTTTAAACAAAGCAATGAACGAACCAGGGGGCGCAGTATGGCAATTAACATGAAAACAATCGAAGAATGGATTGCTGAATCAAATGCAAGACATGAAGAAGACTTTGGACACGTTGTGGAAGAAATGAAAGAAGTATGTGTCGGACTTGATAACGCGACATTAATTTATACGAAAAATGTATTTTGTTTCGGTAAAAAAGTAGAAGTATTTTTCTTCTTCCAAGACCATGTCGTGATTGGACAAGAAAAAGACGAATATGTTGAGATTGAAAAATTAAAGTATGATGCCATTACAAATAGTAACTTAAAAACAAATGACAAAAATACTACGTTAGAATTAAAGTTTGCTAACGGACAATCTATCAATTTAGATAGTTTAAATGATAACTACGGTACGAAAAATTGGTTATTTGCTAGACAAATTAAGAGTATTTTTAAGTTAATCTAGTAAAAAAGCACGCCGATAGACGGCGTGCTTCTAACAATGCAAAGCCCCTTTTAACCAATTCCGCGCTCGATATGCCCCAACTGGAACTTGAATAAGAGATGTTTCATTCCCAGCATCTATTCCGTACAATTGATCACATGAATTTGTATCAAAACTAAGTAAAGGATGCCCGCCCATCCCCATCGCGGTCGCTGCAAAAACGAGTTTATGAACAAGTATACCTGCTTCCATTTGATGAATACGGTACCCTCTATAGCCTAATGCATTTGTATAATAATCTTTCTTTCCGACTACATGTAGGCAAAGTGGTACTTGAAAAAGGTTTACGTTATCCATCGTCATACTAGACTGAAGTGGGTAGCGAAGGTCTCCATATCGAATTGGTTGTATGGAATGTGTTTTACTGTTATAAGCGTAAGCCCCGTTTTTAATATTTTTCACGTTATAAAAACATCCGTATACGGAGACGCGTGTATTTTCATTTGTATACTTACCGTCAAGGTCGTTGTAATAGGGGAAGGAGAGACTCGCTTCTTGTAGTAAAGTAGCGAGCTCAGCTGCATCCCATTTCGTTAAAGTAAAGTCAGCATCAGGGGAATACCGTTTTCTGCAAAGTTGCAAGAAATCATAAGATAAACGCTCTACTTTCGGCAGTTGTACAGCATACTCATGATGTTGATAGTGCTCTTCATGAGCTAGTGTTTGGAAGTGTGCTGTCGATTCGATCATAGAAGCTTCATTTATTTTTGTTATCATCGGATATTCATTTACATGTTTTGAGCGAACGAAATGTTCATGTGCGAGTGGCGGAATTTGTTGCAACAACTCATGAGAAGTAACTGTTTTATTTTCACGGTAATCATTGTGAAACCAATTAGTTTCTAGCTCTGTACTTAAAGGAATAACGGCATACACACTTTCTTCGCCTTCTGACAATCCGAGTAAATGGTTCAGTGCACGGTCTAGAAACTGAAAGTATACGCCATTTGTGTAACCGAATTGTTTGGCACATTCAAGTAATTGTCCGATGAGAACACCACTATCTAATCCTTGAAGGCGATATGAAAAGTTATTGTATTTAAAGAAGTTTTTCCAAAACATAGTGGATACGAATGCGGCACCGAAACAATCATGTATATTACAGCGATTACCGAGTGCGTCTGCTAAATAAGAATCGAAATTTCCTTCGCGAAGTAAAATAAGTCGGTGATGCGCGGCGTCATAATGGTAAATGCCGTCTGGATAATCGTCAATCTTTAAATAGATATACAATTCATTCGGGTATAAGGCACCGCCTGAAGGAATGGATCTACGTAATACATTTCTCTCGCTATTTAGCTGACATAATTGTGTTACACCAAATGAATACCAAAGGTAGTGACCAATCTCATTTAGAGTAGGTGTAGTAGAAGAGTTCGATAAAGATAACGGGATTTCTAAGGAGAGCGGGATGGTAGGTACATTTCGATATAATTTATAAGGAAGCGGTGCGTCTTTCCAGTCCACCTCATGATTTGGCATAATTTCATCGATAGAGAAATGGAGATGATGTAAAAAAGTATCTAGCTGCATGAAATCCCTCCTTTACTATGGAAACGGATGTGGATGTGGATTTAATCTTTCATTTGTTAAAGGTTCGTCTGTATATCCAAGTGTCATCGGTACGGTATATACCCGGTCCAGTCCTGTAACCCGAGTAAGATGGTGTCCGAACGTCATCGGTAACATACCTGGAATAATAACTTTTACACAGTGTAGTCCGTTCTTTTCTATAAGGGGAACGGTTTGATCTACAACGATTACTTCAAGGTCAGATTGATGCAAACGATTTAAAAGTTGGTGGAGATCGGATGTTAAATCCATATCAAATGATTGTGATACATTTATTTCTTGGAACGTTTGCACCGGTGCATCTTCTCGTAAAAGGAAGTGAAGACGTTCTTCCGTTTCTTTCAATCCGTACAGCATACTATGGTCTTCCATTTTATTAACGAAATAAGAATCTTGTAAGCACTTTTCGTAGTATTCTCTTTTGTGCTCGAGCTCATCGTCTGTTATAAGTAACATGCCTGCTATTTCTTGAATGGCGCTTTTTAAGGCTCGAATAGGATCTAAATGAGCGCCTCCCGCACAAACAACGTTCATTCCATTTTCACGCGTATTTTTTGCAATTACCCATAAGCTCGGGATGCCGTGTTCCATCGTCGCATTAAAAGCGTGTAATTCATACCCGGTAATCGTACGTAACCGCTGGATCATTAATTGTAATTCTGTATCATTTGCTGAACTCAGATCAAGGCGGGGAAGAGGTAATTCTGCATACCAAGTGAGTAAGAACGCATCACGCTCTACAATTTCTAAAATACCGTGAAAAATCGCTTCTTCTAAACTACCGCCAATTGCACATCCATTTGATGTTTCATACACGAAAGCATCTCGATGACCGAGGCTATAATAAGCAATTGATTCAGGAACTAAAAGCGGTCTCTTTTGTGATAAAGAATATCCCCATACCCAGTTTTGCTCATAATCAGGATCAAACGGCTTAAATGGAAAATTATCACGATTGTAATGTTCATTTGTATGTACACCGAGTGTGAGGGGATTTAGTGCATGTTCCTCTAAATCATGAAAACTACCATGCACATTTGTCTTTTTCCCGCGAGGCGACATACCGCAATATCGTTCTAAACCTTCTAAAATAGCAGTTGCTTCACTCACTGCAAATGAATGAGTTCGGCCTGCAACACCTTCATTTCCGAACATTAATGGCATGTTTATAATGACGTCAGCGAATGGTAATAATGAATGCTGCATTTTTCCGTTCAACATACCGACCCGATAATCTAAATAGTCTCTCGTTAAAAATGTGTTTAGCTCATGAATGGAACGGCAGCGATACGTTTCGGTGCTTACTTTTAAACTCGGTTGTAAAGAAACTTCCGCCGCATCCGCAGTATCATCAGGTAAATTACTACATACAGGACAGAGAGGATCTGGAAGAAAAGAATGCCGCGTACATTGTAATGTTTGTAAGTTTAGTAAAATAAGTTCATTTTCTAAAGAAGAATGGTTATGAGTTAATATTTTTCCTGTTTCTGCGCAAATAAGATAGCACATTTGCAACATTCCATTTTGGGTGGCACGTACGTCACGTCTCGTTACATTATCTGCTTTAAAGGCATATTTCCGCTGTAGTTCCCACATTTCTTTTTGATCAAAGCCAGCGATAAAACGGCGTCCATCAGAACAATGGGAACATCCAGGCGTAAGAGGATGAATGTAAGGACCGATAATACCTTCGCCAAATGAAGTAAAACCACGAAGCCACGGAATATGATTTGAGCGAAAAATAAGTTCGGCATCATGATGAATAGTAGAAGGAGATCCGTCATGTAATACGAGAGCGAGATGAATATTTTCAGGAAGTTCTTCTGTAAGGGTCTGCTGACGAATGATGGAATATTGTTTGCATAATTGATCATGTACATAGTCTGCAAGAAGGCCATCTCCTATAAGCAATATATTTTGAATCATAAACCGTCCTCCTTTGCAATTAATACCCCATACACACCGTCTAAGTTTTCTTTCAAAAATGGTTCGATTGCTAAATCAAACACGAAGGGATAAAAATTATGTTCTTCTAAATGCTGTAAGGCAAGCTGTAAAGATTGCACACTTGGAATTTCTTCTTCCGCTTGTATTTCCACTCTAAAAGAATCCGTGTCATATAAAATAATAGATGATTCAGGCAAGATATTAGCTCTGTAAGGAGTCTCTTCACTTTGAATGTGGAGCAGTGATAGTTGTAGTGCGCTTCGTAACGCTAACGTCATATTAATATTAGATGCACCGTACCATCTATCATTTATACCAATCCAAATGACTGGAAAACTGAGAATCTCTTCACTCATTGCAATTTTAGGTGTTTCATGAATTGTAGCAAGAGCATCGTAATAAAATCTACAATGTTTATCGTGAATATCAGTTAAATCAATCGTTGTAAGTTCTTCTAGCATATGTGACTGCCGCTCATACAGTTTATTGTTTAAATGTTGTTGTAGTGCCCGGTAAAATCCTTCTGTCATCGTTTCTCCAGCACCGATACCGATATCGTTATGTTCAGGAATAAGGCGGTGAATGATTTCTGCTACATATGTTTCAATTCCTGTTAAACCGGCTTCTCGGCGTGCTTCATTATGAGTCAATCCACTGCAAGTCATAAGAGGCAGAAGGGGAGCTGGGCCATCTGATAGTGGAGTGGCTACTTGAATATAGCACTGTGATAACGGTAATTGATATGAATCTTGTTCATCCCATACATGGAATATACCGGCTTCTTTAGAAGTTAATGAGTCGAAAAAGCGGAATACATCAGTTGAAGTATGTTGGTTCGACCGATGCTCAAGTTTTTCAGAAAGATTTTCTATCGTATCAATTGTAAAACTTTCATCAGTTGCAAGAGGGTGTTTTATAAAAGGATGCCACGTTCCTTCAAGTGTTTCATAGTTTAATAAAAAGAATTGCGATTCTTTTTCACGATATGAATCATCCGCGACATGTTTAAACAATTCAAAAACGATTACATTTGCTAACATGGCAGATGTAATTGGTGAGAAGGAATCCGATGAATTTTCATTTTGCAAAGTCGTTTCATGTAGCCGATGCCATGCGGATTCCCAGCATTCATCACGATTTTCCATTACGACAGGTCCAGCTATACCGAGTGTTGATAAACAAATAGCTGGTATAAAATTCTTTTTCGTTTCTCTACAAATAGTGTGAACTGTTTTTAAACCGTCAATGTCTCCATTTTGAGAAACATATAAAATCCAATCAAAAGGTTCGAATACTTCATGTAAGGGACGGTCAATTGTAGTATCGATTTCTTGAAGGAGTACACTGTTATCAACTTCATATGCACGTTCTATTAGCTCATGTATTCTGTCATAGTTTGTTTCATCTCGATCTGTAACGAGGTAATGAAATGTAGGTAAACCAGATTCTAATAAAGAAGAAACTAAGGAAGTGAGCATATCCCCAGAACCAAGTACAAGGACATTTGCTCCGCGGTACGTTTCGAATTTTAAAGCACCTGAATGAGAATCGGCTTCTAAAAATTCAATTTGCGAAGCATATCTGTCGAGTAATGTACTGTTTAATTCATGAGGTGCATCTTGATTTGCATCGCGAACGAAACCATTTTCATATAAAATCTCTCCAATTTCAAATACCCGATTTTGATAGGGGAGAGGGAGGCCATCGGTTATTTCTGCTAAAGAATAATTTCCGTTAAACATTGGCATTAATTTTTCAATCCAGTCATAAATTCCATCACCGTCCATGCGAAATGAACTGGCGTTATTTCGAAAATAGACACCCCCGTTTGAATCGGGGAGGAAGAAAGTATCCTTATTTACTTTAAGTTTTGCATGAATTGGAAGGTTATTCATTTTAATCCTCCTTACGTTTAGGCATACATTATTACTTTATGTCATGAAATTTGTCCCGTATGAACACAATAAAAAAAGGCTGTAGAATGATTCATTCTACAGCCTTTAATAGATTTTTAATCTATCAACCTTCTAATAATAATGACTTTGGATCTTCAAGCATATCTTTAACAGCAACAAGGAAGCTAACTGCTTCTTTACCATCAACAATACGGTGATCGTAAGATAAAGCAATGTACATCATTGGGCGGTTTTCCATACGCTCGTTATCAATTGCAACTGGGCGTACTTGGATTTTATGCATTCCTAAAATACCAACTTGAGGGCTATTTAGGATTGGTGTTGACATTAGAGAACCGAATACACCACCGTTTGTAATTGTAAATGTACCACCTTGTAGTTCTTTTAATGAAAGTTTGTTATCGCGTGCTTTTTTACCTAATTCACGAATTTCGCTTTCGATTTCAGCGAAGTTTAATTGGTTAGCATCGCGTACAACTGGAACAACTAATCCATCTGGAGCTGCTACTGCAATACCGATATCATAGAATTTTTTAATGATAAGCTCGTCACCTTGAATTTCAGCATTTAATAATGGGAATTGTTTTAATGCTGCAACAACTGCTTTTGTGAAGAATGACATGAAGCCAAGACGTACATCATGTTTTTTCTCGAAAGCATCTTTGCGTTCTTTACGCAATTCCATGATCGCACTCATATCAACTTCGTTAAATGTTGTTAACATTGCAGATGTTTGTTGAACTTCTACAAGACGTTTTGCAATTGTTTGACGGCGGCGGGACATTTTCACGCGCTCAACTGGTTTTTCGAATTCCGTTTTTGCAACTGGAGCAGGAGCTGGACTCTTTGGAGCAGCTGGTGCTTCTTTTGGTGCTGCAGCAGCATGAGCTTGTACATCATGTGGTCTCACGCGTCCAAGTGGATCTGTACTACGTACGTCGTTTAAGTCGATTCCTAATTCACGAGCCATCTTTCTAGCAGCTGGTGATGCGATAGGACGGTTTGTATTTGGTAACCCTTGTAGTGTTGCAGTTTGCTCAGCACTTGGTGCCGCAGCTTTCGGTGCTTCAGCTGTTTCTTGTTTTGGTTGCTCAGCAGCCGGTGCAGGTGTACTTACTGCAACTGGTGCTCCATTAGCATCTAAAATTGCGATAGTTGCGCCAACTTCAACTGTATCCCCAGGTTCGCCTAGTAACTTCGATACAATACCTGAATCTTCTGCAATGATTTCTACATTGACTTTATCAGTTTCAAGCTCAACAACGCTGCCACCTTTCTCAACTTTGTCGCCTACGTTGATAAGCCATTGTGAAATAGTTCCTTCAGTAATAGATTCTGCAAGCTCAGGTACTTTAATTTCGATCATTTTAAATGTCCTCCCCTTATTTGCCTAACGGTGTGTTTTTTCTTCTTTTGTCTTCGGTAATCTCCATTTGTTAGCCTGGCCTTGGGCAGAATATCTGCCCAAGGAACAAGCTAGAAACCTTCATTGTTACTTTTTAGTTGCTGTAAACTTCAATTTCTTGTTTATCTTGACGGAAGTTATACTTTACATCTAAAGCATGTGCAACAATTAGTTCTTGCTCAGCTTTGTGAGCGAATGGATCGCCGCCAGATGGACTAGAGCGATCAGGACGTCCAATGTAGCCCGTTTTCACTTTATCTCCAGCAAGTTCGAACAGAATTGGAGCCATGTAATGCCATGCACCCATATTACGAGGTTCTTCTTGAACCCAAATGATTTCTTCTAGGTTTTTAAAGCGTTTAATAATAGATTGAACTTTCTCAGCAGGGAATGGGTATAATTGCTCAATACGAACGACATGAACTTCGTCTAAGTTGTACTCATGTTTACCAGACTCGATTTCTGCTGCTAAGTCAATCGCCATTTTACCTGTGCTTAAAACAAGACGTTTTACTTTATTTGGTTTCATGCCAAGGTTTTCTTGTTCTAAAGCAGGTTGGAAACGTCCTTCGCTTAACTGACTAGCAGTTGAAAGCGTAAGTGGGTGACGTAATAAACTCTTCGGCGTCATCAATACTAATGGTCGAACAGCTTCTGTTCCTAAGATAGATGCTTGACGACGCAGGATATGGAAGTATTGAGCCGCGCTCGTTAAGTTTGCAACTGTCCAGTTATTCTCAGCAGCTAACTGTAAGAAACGCTCTGGACGTGCACTAGAGTGCTCTGGTCCTTGACCTTCATAACCGTGTGGTAATAGAAGAACTAAGCCAGATTTTTGACCCCATTTTGCTCTTCCAGCTGAAACATATTGATCAAATAATGCTTGCGCAGTATTTGAGAAGTCACCATATTGCGCTTCCCACATAACAAGAGTTTCTGGAGCGAATACGTTATAACCATATTCGTAACCAACAACAGCAGCCTCTGATAACGGACTGTTATGAACAGAGAACGATGCATTAATGTTTGGTAAGCGATGCAATGGTGAATATGTTTCGTTTGTATCAGTATCGTGTAATACGATATGACGGTGTGCGAATGTACCACGCTGTGAATCTTGACCAGTTAAACGAATTGGCGTACCTTCTTGTAAAATAGAAGCGAATGCTAACGATTCAGCAAGTGCCCATTCAATTTTACCATTTTCTTCAAGAGCATCTTTACGGCGCTCAAGAATTTTCTTCACTTTCGGATATACGTTAAATCCTTCCGGCCAAGATAGTAGACCTTCATTAATTGCACGAAGTGAGTCAATCTCAACACCAGTATCAATTGACTGAATACCTTTTGCAACAACATCTGGCACTTTAACGTGAATTGTTGCATCGCTCGTATCAGCTGGTGGTACTTGTGCATAGTCGGATTTTAATTGTTCTTGTGTAAACTGTGTAATTGTTTCAACCTCATCTGCATTTAGAACACCAGCAGCTTGTAATTGATCTGCATAAATTGCTCGTACAGTTGGATGGTTTTTAATTTTTTTGTACACTTGTGGTTGCGTAACTGCTGGATCATCCATTTCGTTATGACCGTAGCGGCGGTAACCAATTAAATCGATTAAGAAATCTTTTTTGAACAACATGCGATATTGAATTGCAAGGTTAGCAGCTGCAAGACAAGCTTCCGGATCATCAGCGTTCACGTGAACAATCGGAATATCGAAACCTTTTGCAAGGTCACTAGAATATTTCGTAGAACGAGAATCATAGCTATCAGTTGTAAAACCAACTGCATTGTTTGCGATAACATGAATCGTTCCGCCTGTTTGATACGCGTTCAATCTGCTTAAGTTGAGTGTCTCAGATACAATACCTTGACCAGGGAATGCAGCATCACCATGAACTAAAATTACGAATGATTTTGAAGTATCTTGATCTGGAAGACCAGATTTTTTACGATTCTCTTGAGCAGCACGTGCGAAACCTTCTACTACAGGATTCACGAACTCAAGATGACTCGGGTTATTTGCTAATGTCACGCGAGTGCTAACTTCTTCGTTACTAACGACTTGTTCTCTACCTAGGTGGTATTTCACATCGCCAGTCCAGCCAGAATTAGCCACTGCGCCTTCTATTTTTGCATGTTTGAACTCAGCAAACATGTGGCTATATGGTTTTTCTAATACGTGAGCAAGTACGCTTAGGCGACCGCGGTGAGCCATACCAATCATGACATCCTCAACGCCGTTTTTAGCACCTTCTAGAACAATTTCATCTAAAACAGGTACAAGCATATCAACGCCCTCGATAGAGAAACGTTTTTGCCCAACGAATGTTTTATGCAAGAATTGCTCGAAACCTTCAACAGCTGTTAAACGTTTTAAAAGAGCAGTTCGTTTTTTGTTTGATAGTGGTTGACGCAATGAATTTGATTCCACCATTTGATGCAACCACGCGCGTTCTTCACTATCTTGTATATGAGAAAATTCATAAGCTAAAGATTTTGTATAAACGTCTTTTAATCTATGAATTACATCAAGTGCAGTGTGAATACCTTCTGGTGCATCTTGCCATACTGTTTTCGCTGGAATCGCTTTCAAGTCAGCGTCGCTCAGTTCGCTCATTGCTTTCTCAAGAAGAGATTGTCCATTTGCAGCATCTTCCATCGGGTTGATGTGAGCCAACGTGTGCCCGAAAGAACGAATCTGCTCAACTAGTTGAACGACTTTAAGAATTTTTTCAATGTTACCTGTGTTTTGAGGAGAAAAATGTGTTGCTGTGTTGTCCCCTGTTACGACATCATCTTGAAACGAAGGAGCTCCAAAAATTTCAAAAAGCTCTTGTAATTCCGGATCAACAGAACCTGCTCCAGTTACGTAAAGATCATACTGTTCAATAACATAACCAAGGTTCGGACCGTGGAACTTGGCCCAAGGGTTTGTCGTTGTATTCTTCCTCGTCATTTGTTTAAACCTCCCAATGCATATAATCCTTTTCCATACAAAGGTGCATTTTGCTCTTTTTCAATAAGTAATGAATCAATAATCAATGTAAATGTTTTCTTTACTCTTATGTTATTACAATAATTTACATAATACCAAACACTATTACTTATCTGTTTTGTAAAAAAACATTCACAATAACTTATCACCCAAGTTAATCTTTCATGTTATAAAGTAATTTTACAGAAAAATGGGGTGGATATATTTGGTATGCCTATACTAATAGCTATAATTGTTGCATTTAAATATAGGTATAATAGTTAGAATGTTTCGATAAAATCAGTTTGAATTATGTATATTGAAATAATAAGCGCTTTCATAGATATTATACAACAATATAACGGAATATAGTATAAAAAATAAAAAATTATGAATTTATCGTAAACTTTATTTAGATAGTGTTAAATATTGAAAGGAAAGTGAAGGATTTCTACAAAAAAAGTTGCTAAACATAAAAAATGCTCCATAAACAGTTAGTTTCTATAAATATGACGAAAAACACCGTAAAACAAATAACGTATTTCGTGAAATAAAGAAATAAATGAAATATTTTAAAAGGATAAAACAAATATGGAGATATTAAATTTTAAAAAAAGAAGTGAGGAGATATAGTAACAGTTATTTACAGTGTTCCGTGTTTCGCTTCAAAATAGACGTGCTGAAATTGAAAAAAAGTTTCTTCTATATAAATAGCGTGAATAATAATCAAAATATATGTAAAGGGAACTTGACGTAAAGTTTCCTTTACATATATACTCGGTATATGGAAGGAGGGAGAAATTTCCTTGGAAAATAAAATGGTCGAATACCGAAAAAAATTTGGACTATCTCAAGAAAAGTTGGCTGAGAAACTTGGAGTTTCCAGACAAACCATTATCTCAATTGAAAAAGGGAAATACGATCCATCACTTCCGCTAGCATTTGAAATAGCGAAAACATTTCAGACAACAATAGAACATGTATTTATTTATAAAGGAAAAGAAGAGGGGGAATAGGGATGAATTATTCACAAAAGTACTTTGTAATTATGGGGATTATTTTTCTATTTATGAGTGGATTTATGATATTAACAGGTATAATGACGCATTCTGCACCGCCAGCCATAACGTATCCATTGCTTGGGATGATGATTATGTGTTTCTGTCTAAGCTACTTGCATCCGCAATTTAAAGAAAAAGACGAGCGAATGAAACTTATTCGTTATAAAGGAATGTTTGTAACCTTTTTTGCATTAACGGCATATTATCTTCTTTTCTCTATCGGCTTAAACTTAAAAATACTTACACTATCTGCTACTGAATTATTGAATATACTTATGGCACTTACGATGAGTACCGTCTTTATCTCATTTGTTGTTTTGGCAAAAAGATATTAAGATGGAAGAGAGAAAGGAAGATTAACATATGCAAATGATGTATGCTTTTGGCATTGGGCTTGTATTATTTTTAGCAGTATTCTTATTTATTCGTAAAGACGTTCAAGGCGGGACGTTAACGAAACGAGGATTTTATAAAATGATCGGCTGTTTAGTTGTTATGTTTATAGCGATTATTGTAATGATTGTTTTAATAAGTCGGTCACTATAGAATGTAAAAACGGAACCTTACTTCGGTAAGGTTTTTTCTTTATTGTTCAACCTAAAAATTACCACTAAATCCATTTACTATAAATAACTTGTATTATATAATCCAATGAAATGATAGATAAGGAGTGTAGTATATGAATAAAAAAACTATCTTCTATTTATTAACTTGTCTACTACTTGTAGCTAGTACTACTTATATAATATGTAACAAACGAGAACAAGTGCCACCTATGTTAGTATGGGACGAACAAGAATACATGTTACGAATGAACCTGCCAAAGTAGAAGAAGTTGGGCGAAAACTTGGCGAAGTAACAAGGGAAAT
The DNA here is from genome assembly GCF_008368855.1 of Bacillus sp. TE8-1. Lineage (NCBI taxonomy): Bacteria > Bacillati > Bacillota > Bacilli > Caryophanales > Bacillaceae > Bacillus > Bacillus sp. TE8-1. The sequence goes on from NZ_QPET01000012.1 coordinate 248,295, forward strand.
TAAAATAAGTAAAAAACCTACTAAAAATAGAGAATCTAATACATTACAAGAGAAAACAGAAGTATTCACAATGATTGAGGAAGAAAAAAGTGAATATCCGCCTTTAATCATAAAGGAAGCTTATAGTAATGAATATAGGGTAGTGAGGCCGATGTCGAAGCAGGTATTGTGATGAAAAGGGGATTCCATATGTAGAAAGTAACTTCGTACCTGTGGGCGTAATAAAAGCAATAGGAGAAGTTGTGCTAATGGTTTTTCCTAGTATCTTTAGTGAAGACAAAGAGTAATCGGAAAAACAATGACAGCGCTATCATCATACGTTTATCAGATAAAGATACAACAATGGCAACTCGCGAAGTTACACTAAACTTAATGAAAAACAAAGATGGTGACTATAAAATCGTTGCTAATGATAACTTAAAAGCAGTATTGTTTACGAAGGTGGAATCTTTGAAGGAGATGTTTGGTTGGGAGTGATTTGGATAGAAAAGAGACACTGTATCAGCTAGTAGGTTGATATGGTGTCTCTTTTTATGGTCGAACCTAAGGTCACCCCTGTTAAGATAAGAAACATATATTTTACGTTTTGAGAATATGGAGCGAAAAGTTACTTGTTTCAAGGGTTTATAAAGGACTGTACATTGCTTGTACAAATCTTATAACATAGAAAAATAAAATTTCTTGACCATAAACTTGATTAAATTTTATCAAGTTTATGGTGAATTTTCTGTTAGTTGAATTATTTCCTATTTTGCGGGGATTTAATTAGAATTAGAAGTTAAGGTGAATTTTATTTCTCCCATTTTTTATTGGAAGGTTTTTATATAATAATGAATAAAAAGATTATCTATAATTGTACTTGGAGTACATAATTATAAATGAAATATTTATATGAATTAGTACTATTTGTATAGCACGAACGAAGAAAAACACACTTGTGTTTTTGGTTTTATATGGTAAAATTAATTTATGGAAAATTTCGAAGGTTATAAAATTAGGTTATTGCGTAGGGAAAATGGTTTAACAATTCAAGAGCTTGCTAAATTAGTCAATCTATCCCCTTCTGCTATCGGAATGTACGAAAGAGGAGTGAGGAGGCCTGATTTATCTTTAGCGATAAAACTATCGAAATTGTTTAATTTGAATGTTAATGACTTCTACACTAACGAAGAACATAATGAGCAAAACGCAATGGAGAACCTACAGGAATTGATAGAAGACGTAGACATCGAGTTTATTAATGAAAGAGAGAATGTGAAAAAGGAAGTTTTGAATCGTGCAAATGGTTTCTGTGAATTATGTAATAATTTTGCGCCTTTTATTGGAAATGATGGATTGCCTTATCTGGAAATACATGAAATTGAACCTCAGGGACCTGGTGTGAATTCCAGTGAAACTACTTTTGTAGCGCTTTGTCCAAATTGTTACAAAAGATTACAGGTTTTAAGATTAAAGGGGGATATAATTTATCTTAATGGCAAGGTAAAAAAGAATTAAATTTTTGGAGGTTGCCCATGAGTCTAAAAACGTTATTGACGGATATTGAGAACATAGAAAGCGAAATTAAAAATGAGTTAGAAAAAAGTAATGTTCAAACTACACTTTCTCTTAATACATACAGTAGGATGCTAGAAAAAATTAAATTTATAAAAGATAACAGTACTTTAGATTTTTCATTAGTTTTTATTGGCGAAAAGGGAATAGGAAAAACAACGAATATATGTAGGATTTTAAATTTAGTACATAAGGCTTCCAAGAGGCGAAAGAATAAGAGTATTAAGGTAATAGAGGACATTCTACAAACTGGATCTGGAGCAACTACAATTTGTGATATAGAAATTACTCCTAGTCAAACTGGTAAAACATTTATAACTATAGAGGCGGTAAGTGAACAAGATTTACTTGATTATTTAAGGTCTTTTGCAGAATATATTTTTGCCAAAGCTCACAAAAAAACAAATGAGATATTTAGGGAATCTGAGGAGGGAATCCCATTACCGCCGGAAATTGAAAGAGCTTGCCGTAATATGACAAATTTAAAGGAAACAAAAGAATATGAGAATCGGATAGATCATGGTATAGAATTAGCTAGTAGATTTGCAAATGATGAGATGGGGCTATTCATAGATGCAGTTATTTCATATGCTAATTTGGAAAAACGTTCTCAGGAAGTTTTTGAAGTCAATAATAATCTATCTATGGAAGATGAATTATTATGGATTAAGAATACGTTTAAAAATCTTAATCTTGGGAAAATTGACACATCTTCACTTCCTAAAATTATCAAAATTCATTTGAGTAAAGAAATTTTTAATTTTGATAATTTACCTTATATCAATAAAATTGTGGATACCAGAGGACTAGATTCCTTAGCTAATAGTGATAGAAAAGATCTATACAAGATATTTAGGGAAGAGCCAAATAATATTATTATTTTAATTGACAAGTTTGCTGCCCCGTCTTTATCGTTAATTAACCTTCTTAATACGTATGCATATGACGAGAATTTAAGTTTAATAGATCGAATGATTTTTCTTGTGAATTTTAGAAATAATGAACCAAATCTAGTAGTTGGAGTAGACGGTACAGTAGAAGAAGAAATTGAGGGTATTGAGATTAGAAAGAAACAAATAATAAGAAAATTTATAGAGAACAGAATACCTTTTAACGAGAATAATATTATCTTCTATAATCCGTTAAGGTTTCTTGATAGTGAAAAGCGATTAGAGGTAACAATGGATGATCTTGATGATTATGGCAGTAAGGAAGAGGCTCTGAGATATAAGAATGAAATTATCCAATATGAGAGACAGGATGTTTTAAAACAAGTAAATGCAACGGTTTTAAATATAGTTGAGAAATATGATGAAGAGATTAATGAGATTAGAATTAATTTAGAAAAACTAAAATATAGTCATGAAAACGATCAATATGCTAAAAGCCAAATCATTAAGGTTATTAAAGATGTTGAAGGCTATTATCAAGACAATATCAAGGCTAAAGAGGATGTATTAAAAATTTATAATAACTATTTTATGGGGAAGTATCCTAGTACTATTAGAGCCATAAACATAAGACATGGAGTATACGACCATCACGATATATATCAAGAAGGTGCGATTCGAATAGAAGATTTAGTTAAATATCAATTAAAGGATATTAAGGACAATGTATTATTAAAACTAGAAGGTATTAAGTCTTTTGTGAATATAAGTTCAGGTCAGGAAGTTGCTATTAGAATGTTAATGGAAGATATAGGGGAGATTTATGAAGAAAGAGTTAATAGAATAAATCGGAAGGTTTATCATACATTTGAAAAAAATGTGTTTTCCTTCGAAAAGTATGAGCAATTCTGGCGGAAAACCAATTATAGGTGGGGGCAAGGGAGTGGATATAGGCTCGATATAATTGAATATTATCAAGAGCAAATTAAGGAGAGTCACTTTCTTGAAGCGATAGATGCATTCTTGGTGAATTGTGTAAATTCCTTTGTAGACGATTTAGTTAGGGCCATGGAAAAAATAAGTTAAATGAGAATAGATTAAATCTTTTATTAAAATTTATAAATGAAAAGCAACTTGCATAATAGCCTCTGCTTAAATTTAGGGTGGGGGCTGTGATGTGTATTTTTGGTTTATATTTTTAAAATATATAGAAGTTAGGAGGAGTAAGGTATGACTCTATTAGAACATTTAATACAAAATTATGAGACTGCGAGACTAAAGAGACCAACTGCGTGTATTAAGTATTCATTTAAGTTTTCTAAGACAGATATTAATGTATATTTTGATTGTTATGATGAACAATTGCCAGCTCTCACTTTGATTTTAAAATATTATGGTTCATATCATATTCAAGGTTTTAATCCTACTGTTGATAATATATTTGATGCTAAATATTTAGAAGATATTAATCCCGTCATTTTGCGTGATATTTTGGTAGGTAATAAATTAACTGTGTTATATGGAGAAATAGAGAGAGTTATCTGGGAAGAAGATTATGTTAGATGCAATTATGAAAAAGATAATTCCTTTAGCAGTGTACAGAAATTCCGAAAGATAGATGGAAAATCTATAAATCCCTTCTTTGATCACTTTAGAAGAGGAAGAATGAAAGATAAAAGATTAAAAGAACTACATGCACATTTGAACATATCCAGAGAAAAATTGAGAGAAATACAAGGTATGAACTTTACTATTGTTACAACTGATGATCCAAAAAGGAGGAAGTTGTTTGTTGATGAGTGGAAGAGGATAACCCTAAAGTAGTATTAGACGGGGAATTTTTTGTGAAGTAATTACTTATAAAAGACCTAACAAAATATTATATTTTATTTATATAGTGATGTAATGATTTGGTTGAATTTCCTTACATATGGGGTGAGGTTGGGGCAGTTAGCAGTTATACACTCGAAGATGGAACAGAAGGTATTTATAGAAGCAACTTATCGAGGTAGTACGTGAAGAGATAATTAATGATAAATACCAACCTTTAATATATATGATAGTTAGAGAATAATTGATGGGACGTTTCGATGTGTAATTTTAATGAAATGGTATAATAAATGTATATTTATATTTAAAAGTAGAGGAGAAAAGAGTAAGGAAATGAACCTACAACAAGCGAAGGATTCAGTTGAAAAGTGGAGTCGTTTTATTGAATTAGTTTCAAATTATGAGGTAACTTCTTTAGAGACAGATGCAATATATGAGTATGCTTTAGATAACAATGTTTCAAATGTAGCTGTTAAGTTGAATGAAAAAGGTCATAGAATCCAAGGGGTTAGAGGACCGAAAAAGTTGAATAGTAATGATGTGACAGAGATATTACAGAGGGAAATTATAGACGAGTTACATAGCGTCATAAAAAATACACTTCAAAAAAATCAGCGGAAAATGAGAGGACGTAAATGAAATCTTATTGATGTGCTGAATGGAGAAAGGAGATTAAAAAATACCTTCTGCCTCAAAAGTGCTGTTTCACTCGTTGCGATTAACTATTATATATCCTTGTATATCAAGAAGTTTTAGTATGATCCCGGAGAGGCTCGAACTCACGACCTCCACCCTGTCAAGGTGGCGCTCTCCCTGCTGAGCTACGGGATCCCAACTATAAATATTACGACCAGCAATGTGTTTTCATTCGTGTAATCGGAGGATTTGTATAATTTGTTGAATATTGTAACGTTTGACGTATTCCTATAATAGCAACAAACTTTAGTAGTGTAAAGATGTAATTTTCTGAATATTATCATTCTAATTTGTATATAAAAAATAAGCCCCGAAGAGCTTATTTCAATAATAATAATAATATCACCGCAATTATCAATGATATCATCAAAAATACAAGTATAAATAATGGAGCTTGTTCATGAATTATCTTCCTGTAAGTGTCATTGAAGCTGTATAAATTGTATCTACAGAACCGTCAACATTTTTAATTTCAACTTTGTAACGATATTCCCCGTTTTCTGAAAGTTGTCCACCCCAACCAGTTGTATTGTAAAATTCTTCGTTTGTTCCAGCTGGTAATTCGGAGCCGAAATTGAAGTCAGTTTCATAGTAACCCCAGCCACTTGCCCATTTCTTTTCAATAGTTACACGATAGCGCACATCTTCAGCTCTATCATTTGTGATTTTTGCAATCATATTTTGGCCGTAGCTGTACTCTGTAGCGTGTACTTGAACTGTAACACCGTTCAACGTTTCGCTAGGACCACAAATATAACGACAGAACTCGCTTGCTGCGTCAGCATGTGCTTTTGGTGTTTCAATGTTCATAACCGTTAAACCGCCTAAAGCTAATGCGCCAGTTAATAATACTTTACTAAATGCCTTCACTTGAAATTCCCCCTAAGTATATTCTCAATTCGTTCGATAGGCGTCACATTAAATAGTTTTATAAGATTAATCTAATCGAACACTTTTTTCCTCGAGTGTATTCGCTATGAATCTTTCATCTTGTAGTAATCTAACCTCTACATAAAATTTCATAGTTTTGATTTCATATATGTATCATGATTTACATAGAACAAATCTGTTAATACGTTTTGGTTATTTGCTTATCCCACTACTCTTTATTACCTTTTATTGGTAAAACGTTGATTTTATTATATACCATTATTATCTATTTACAAGAGAAAACAATACTGTATGCAAAAATGCATAATAAAAACACTACTTGTATTCTGAATTACAGAATACAAGTAGTGTTGGGTTTCAATTAATATTTAATTGGAACCCAATGCTAATTTTTTATGTTTAACAGTATACATATATCACTGATTTTTTAGTCATAATTGATAAAATTTGTTCAGGGGACGCTCTTCCTGTTGAGCTATGGGATCTTTAAAAGGGAAAGTATAAGCGATTATGAGAGTAATGTATGAAGGGATAATGATGAGAAGCGAATTTAGTAGAAAGTAGTCTTTGGATGTAGAGGTTATATTATTTCCGATACCAATCCAAAGGACCTTCATCACTCAAATCAACAAGAAAAGGGAACAAGAAGTGTAAAGGTAAGCTTATAAGTTCTGGCATAGCGTTCACTGTTTTCTTTGATAGATATTGCCTCCCAAAACAATACGGACAATCTTTTTCAAATGCCAAGAGTATCGACCATACGTCTTTTACTTTCCACTTCGTTTTAAAATACGTACAACGCGCCATTGAGTTCCTCCTCAGTTTAAGGTGTTTTCTAATATATTCTACTTTATTGTACGAAAGTCATTTGAATTTGATGTGGTAAAATGCAAAACAAGCCTAACTTCTTTCTACATTCAGGAAGGGGTTAAGCTTGTTTTAATTCCGTTCAAAGTCTCTTTGTATCAGGCTGTTTATACATTGCCTAGATAGCTTCGTGTTAAATTCGGGAGAATAATTTTTTCATCTTTACTGTATTTTTCGAATAGCTCTGATAGGAGAAAAATAAAATTTTTATACTGTTCGTCATTTTCTTTCGGAGCATAAGATGCTGATAAATTCCTTCCCAAAAACCCTTCATAATCAAAAAGTAAATCATTTTGATATTCTTTAAAATCATACTTTCCATCTTTAAAAAAGTTCTTAAATACTTCTGGAGTTTCATCTATTCCACCGCTAAAGCCTTTAAAGTTTGGACAGGTTTTCTGGCAAATTTCTGCATTCTCTTTAATAAGTGGACTAGTTAAATCTCTACTATTCCAAACAAGTGCAACATTTGCTTTTTGTTTTAAAATTCGTTGGCATTCGATTTTGAAAGCCTCTTTATTAAACCAATGAAATGCTTGGGCAACAGTTACTAAATCTACACTATTTTCTTTTAAAGTGGTATGTTCAGCAGTTGCTTTTATGGATTGAAAACGAGAATATAGTTTTAACGATTGCTCAGCGATCTTCCTCATATCATCATTTGGTTCAACTCCAATAACATGTAAACCACTTTCAAGCAGCTGGTGGCTAAATATCCCCGTACCTGAACCAATATCAGCCACAATCCGATTCCCTTTCAGTTGGTTAGCTGAAAGCAAGTAATCAATATATTCATTAGGATAACTAGGGCGATATTTTGCATATATATCGGCCCTGTCAGTAAAATTTTCTGTTGTTTTCACAGTACTACCTTCTTTCTTACGATATGATGTACAGAAATAGAAATTAAATATGAATTCCGGCATCAGTCTCTAAGTCTACAACTTAAGAGTCCAGCTAAATAGAAAGCCTCAGTTTCTTTATTCAAATATCCTTTATCCGTTTAGTATACTATTTTAGATAATATCTTCCAAAAGACTATAATGGCTTACTCAATTATGTTTTAAAGTGTATATTTTTATGGATTTATTTAATAATTTATGAGCAATTGTATGTCGTATTACGTTTACGTAGGTAAGAGATTTTCATTTTTGCTATTTAAATTGGCCAATATATCCTTTTTACAATTTACTGAAAATCATGTATAACAGAGATACATGATTATTTTATCTCGCTATTTGCGGGCAGTAAGATCCCTTACCTCGAAATTCAGCAAAAGCAAAGAAGTTAGGTTGGGTCGGGATGGCCGTAAAAGTCCGATTCGTGAGGGTTGATTAAAGTTTCACTTTATAAATATTCAGAAGTAGAGGGAGAAAAGTTGTAATGGTAAGAAAAACGTTCAAGATGCGCGTGTCTAAAAATAGAACGATTTCGATTAATGGTTCGATTCTTGATGTAGATGTTACACATGATGAATTTTTACAAGAGTTTGTTGAGTGGGTCGATTCTAAAGGTTGGTCGTTTATGGGGATAACGGATGAGATTACGCCCGAGGAAGCTAGTCAAAAGTTAATAGATTCGTTGATTGATGAGAAGGATAAGAAAGAGTAATTCCTTCTTATTTTTATTGTATATTTATGTTCTTTATCGTAAAAATATGATATAGTAAAAAATAGTGAAAATTCTTCCAGTTTAATACAAATTACATATGATTGGTAGATTTATTATTTTGTTAGAGGAGTAAATGGAAAAGGGAGAGTCATATGGTAAATTTTAAGAAAATTTTGGTTTTTATTACAGTTATTTGTTTGTTTTTGTTGACACCTATGACATTGCGTGCTGAGACGAATATTGGAGTAAATCCAGAACAAGTTGCACCACCACCTGCAGAAGGACCGAATGTTTTTAGTCAGTTTGCAACGACAATTGATGCAAAAACAGGAGATGTTTTGTATGACAAAAACGCATATCACCGTGCATATCCTGCTAGTACGACGAAGGTGTTAACAGCGATTTTACTCATGGAGCATACAAAGCCAGAGGATCAATTTACATTTTCACAATTAGCATTAGATCAAGAGAAGAGTAATTATCAAATTGAGTTTCAACCTGGAGAGACAATTAATAGAAATACTGCGCTTATGATTTTAATGGTGCTGAGTGCGAATGATGTGTCGTATGCGATTGCGGAGCGGATTGGCGGGAGTGTTGAGAATTTCGCTAATATGATGAATGAGAAAGCGAAGCAATTAGGGGCGAAAGATAGCCACTTTGTAACACCGAATGGATTACATGATCCGAACCATTATACGACGCCGTATGATATGGCTATGATTACGAAGGGTGTGCAAAAGTATCCTGAAATTTTACAAGCGATGAATATGAAAAGAACGACAGTTACGACGTCTAGGCAGACGGTGTCTATTTTTAATAAATCTAATTTTTTTGAAAATCCATATAGCATTGGCGGTAAAACAGGGTTTACGAATGAAGCGCGTAATACACTTGTTTTATTAAATGAGAAAGATGGAAATCGTATTATAAGCGTAGTAATGGCTTCTCAAAGACCTGAAATTTATGAAGATTTGAAGCAGATGGCGGACTATTCTTTCGGTCAATTTACGAAGCAAATGGTGCTTGATAAACATAATTGGCATCAAAAAACAACATATTTAAATAAAGATGTTAATTCTGAGTTGGAACAAAGTGCAGAGCTTATGCTTAAGAAAGATGAAGGGAAAAATGTGAAAACTATTTTCCGGGCGGCTTCATTAGATAAAGAATCTTTATATCATAAAGGAATACATCGTGGTGAGGTAGTTGGTGCAGTTGATATTACGAAAAATAATCAAACAATTGCGACGGTAAATGTTCTTTCAACAGAAGATGTCACTTTTGCGATGCCTAGAAAAGATACAACTATGCCTGAAGTAAAAGACTCAAATATGAAAGTAATAAGTGTTGGGATAGGTGCGATTGTATTATTTGGAGCAATTTTATATGTAGTGTTGCGCCGAAATACAAAAGGAATGAAATCGGAAGGTAAATAAATTACTAATAAAAAGACTGTGTAAAATTTTGGCACAGTCTTTTTTATATATCTTAAATAACTAATAATTGTAAATTTTCTTATTGCAATAACTTAAAGTTCGTTATATCATTTACTTGTGTTCTTGTTAAAGAACGCAATGGATATTGCATACTTCAAATAATATAAAACAACGGAGAGGGAGAGAGACGATGAAATTAATATGGAAGATAATTAGCAACGCGATCTCATTTGTTTTATTTGCATTGATGGTTTTTTTAGCTTTTGTAGTTATTTCTTCAAAAGCAAGCGGTGGTGATCCGACAGTGATGGGATATCAATTTAAGAGCGTTCTTTCAGGATCAATGGAGCCGACGTTTTTAACAGGATCAATCATTGCAATAGAACCAAACAAAGATGGTTCTAAATATCAAAAAGGTGATGTTATTACCTTTAAAGAGAAAGATCAAAAAATTATCACTCACCGTATTATCGGTGTGAAAGATACAAATGGAAAAGTAATGTATGAAACAAAAGGGGATAACAACAACGGACCAGATTTAGAGCCAGTACTTGCAGAAAATGTAGTTGGAAAGTATGCAGATATTACAGTTCCATATGTTGGTTATTTACTGAATTATGCGAATTCGAAAGCAGGAGCAGCATTACTTCTTATTATTCCAGGAGTCTTTTTGCTTGGTTATTCCGCTATTTCTATTTTTGGTGCTATTCGTAGCATTGACGGAGAAAAGAAAGATAAAAAAGTAGAACAATCCGTCTAGTTCGTTTGGTTATACTTTCCGTTTAGGAAGTTAACAAATATATATTAAGGGGATATGGACATGACTTTAAAGAAAAAATTAGGAATGGGTATTACATCAGCAGTATTAGGAGCAGCTTTAGTTGGTGGAGGAACATTTGCATTTTTCAGTGATAAAGAAGTGTCAAACAATACATTTGCGGCTGGAACACTGGATTTAGCATTAAATCCATCAACAGTTGTTAACGTATCGAATTTAAAGCCTGGGGATACAATTGAAAAAGAATTTAAACTAGAAAATAAAGGCTCTTTAGATATTAAAAAGGTTCTACTGAAAACAGATTATAATGTAGAAGATGTAAAGAAAGATAATAAAGATGATTTTGGTAAACATATTAAAGTAACATTCTTAAAAAATGTAGATAAGCATGAGACAATTGTGAAACAAACTACTTTAGATAAATTAAAAGGTGACACACTTACAGCTGTAGATAATGATTTATCGGCTTGGTTCTGGGATGAAAAAGGTATTTCAGCAGGTAAATCTGATAAATTCAAAGTGAAATTTGAGTTCGTTGATAATGGAAAAGATCAAAATCAATTCCAAGGCGATAAGTTACAATTAAATTGGACGTTTGATGCACAACAAACAGCAGGTGAAGAAAGATAATAATAAAAAGGGCTATCACATGGATAGCCCTTTTTCTATTTTTCTAGTATTTGTCTATCAATTTTAATAGTTCTTTACTATAATATAGATAATGTTCTGTATAAAGAACGTAATGTTCGATGGGAGAGATTAAGATGCTGAAAAGACCGCGTAATTTTAAAAAGATGCTTATATTGCCGTGTATGTGTTCTATTACGTTTTATTTAGGATCTCAAATTATGACGCATACAGAAGCGGCGTTCATTCATGAAACGAAAGTAGAAGCGACGCTTTCTACAGCAATTATATTTCCGAAAACAGTTAATACGTTAAAAGAGCAATCTGAGAAACATAAACAGTTTATTGAGCGTGAGTATGGAACGATGAAGGGGAAATCGAAAGCAACTTCTATTGAAGAAATAAAACAGGCGATTTCTGTATGGCAACAAGGGCGTGAGAAAATTGTTGCTGAGAAGGAAGCTCTGCAAAATGTATATACTGAAATAGAAGCTCCTTACAATCAAATACAAGAAGAATTAAAGGTAAATAAAGATGAGTCGATGCAGCAAGTGTCCATATATGTAAATGAAGGCTTTCGCAGTATCAAAGAGAAGCGTGACTATATTGAGAAAGAAATTAGCTTGAAAGCTATTGATGAGCAAATTCAGGCTCTTCAGCAACAATTAAACGTTGCAATTGAAGCGGAAGGACAAAAGAAAGTAGAAGAACAAAAGAAAGCCGAAGAACAAAAGAAAGTAGAAGAACAAAAGAAAGCCGAAGAACAAAAGAAAGTAGAAGAACAAAAGAAAGCCGAAGAACAGAAGAAAGTAGAAGAACAGAAGAAAGTAGAAGAACAGAAGAAAGTAGAAGAACAGAAGAAAGTAGAAGAACAGAAAAAAGTAGAAGAACAGAAAAAAGTAGAAGAGCAAAAGAAAGCGGAAGAACAGAAAAAGCTAGAAGAGCAGAAGAAAGCGGAGGAACTGCTTTAGTGAAACAGCTAGAAAACAAGAATGTGGTGTAAGAGAGAGTGAACGAATAAGCAAGACTAGTAATATTTATACGAGTGTGAGGGAACGTTAGCCCTCACCTCTTTGTTTTTCTTTTTTCTTATAGTATTAAATGATTTGAGTGTGAAAAAAGTTATAAATTATCATCATTTTTTTCTGAAAAGTCTAAATAATATTGAGAAATAAAAATAACTGAAAATATTAATAAATATGTGTTGTGTTTATATAGGGTTGTTCGTTATAATGAACATAAGGTTTTTAAAAAAGAACACATATTAGCTAAGCTAATATAGTTTTCTTTACATCTCTTATTGAAAAATAAGTGATAAAAATATAAAAAAAAGCTAGGGGGAATTGATTGTGAGTCTGAAAAAGAAATTAGGTATGGGAGTTGCATCAGCAGCATTGGGGTTAGCTTTAATTGGTGGAGGAACATTTGCATTCTTTAGCGATAAAGAAGTATCAAACAATACATTTGCAGCTGGGACGTTAGACCTTACATTAAACCCTAAGACGCTTGTAGATATTAAAGATTTAAAACCAGGGGATTCTGTTAAGAAAGAGTTCTTATTACAAAACAGCGGTTCGTTAACTATTAAAGATGTTAAATTAGCAACAAAGTATACTGTTAAAGATGCAAAAGGTGATAATGCTGGTGAAGACTTTGGTAAGCACGTTAAAGTAAAATTCCTTTGGAACTGGGATAAACAAAGTGAGCCTGTATACGAAACAACTTTAGCAGACTTACAAAAAGTTGATCCAGATCTTTTAGCTAAAGACATCTTTGCTCCTGAGTGGGGAGAAAAGGGTGGATTAGCAGCTGGTACAGAGGATTATCTATGGGTACAATTTGAATTTGTAGATAATGGAAAAGATCAAAATATCTTCCAAGGTGATACATTGAATTTAGAATGGACATTCAATGCTAACCAAGAAGCTGGGGAAGAAAAATAATAAAAAAGCGGGTATCCCCCGCTTTTTTTATAAAGAAAAAGAAGTGCTACTTGTAAGCACTTCTTTCTATTTATTATTTTGCTTCCACTTTGTAAATTCAAGAAATTCACGAAATTGTTCTTTGGAGACACCAGAGTTCATTGCATCTTTAACGAGTTGTGTCCATTCGGAGTCTAGGTTAGTTTCCTTTGTTGTTTCATCATGAAGTAAAGTATCAACTGGAATTTGTAGAACTGCTGCGATCTTTTCAAGAAACTGAATGGAAGGGTTTTTTTGTAAATTTCGTTCTATAGAACTAATGTAAGATTTAGCAACGCCAGCTTTTTCGGCAAGTTCAGTTAATGAAATCCCTTTTTGTAAACGAAGGCGTTTTATACGTTCTCCAATCATATTTGCGCACCTTTCTATCAATATGTAGTTGTCTTATGATGTCATTATTATAACATAAACTTCGTTAAAAAGAACAAACCTATTGAGCCTGACTGGATGGCTTCATACGTTGGAAAAATTGCTCGATGTCTTGCATGGCGATACCGGCATCTAGAGCTTCAAGTATTAAATCAATCCATTCTTGATCCAGTGCGTCTGTCTTATCTTTGTACAAATGTAATTCCTCCCTAATTATCGGTCATAATTGCTGCTACAGAATACATGATAATGCAATTGGATTTTGTGTTTTATATAGTGAATTATCAAATATTGTGTAGATGAAACAAAGATAAAATCCCCATTAAACTCCCTCTATGGAAATTATAAATTGTTCGATAAAAACTTTCAATATTTTCAGAAAACATTGTTGAATTGTGATATATTCGTATGCTAACTATGAAATTTTTACAAATATATTAAAAATATTACATAATATGACTAAATATTGAAAAAATATTGAATTTTTAATAAAATTCAATTTGTAATACATATTATTTATTAGGGGAGGAAATAAGGGATGAACAAGAAACCGTTCAAAGTTTTGTCATCAATCGCTTTAACAGCTGTATTAGGCCTTTCATTCGGGGCTGGCACTCAATCTGCATATGCTGAAACGCCTGCGAATAAAACGGCTACGAGCCCAGTTGATGATCACTTAATTCCGGAAGAACGTTTAGCAGATGCGCTAAAAAAACGTGGGGTAATTGATTCGTCAGCTTCAGAGAAAGAAACAAAGAAAGCTGTCGAAAAGTATGTAGAGAACAAAAAGGGTGAAAATCCTGGGAAAGAAGTACCGAATGGGGATCAACTTACGAAAGAAGCATCTGATTTTTTAAAGAAAGTGAAAGATGCGAAAGCAGACACGAAAGAAAAATTAGATAACCCTGCAACAGGAACACCTGCAGCGACAGGCCCAGTTAAAGGCGGTCTAAATGGTAAAGTACCAACTTCTCCAGCGAAACAAAAAGACTATAACGGTGAAGTTCGTAAAGATAAAGTACTCGTTTTACTTGTAGAGTACGCTGACTTTAAACATAATAATATCGACAAAGAGCCTGGATATATGTATTCTAACGATTTTAATAAAGAACATTATGAAAAAATGTTATTTGGCAACGAGCCGTTTACATTAGATGATGGAAGTAAAATTGAAACGTTTAAACAATATTACGAAGAGCAATCTGGTGGTAGTTACACAGTGGACGGAACAGTTACAAAATGGTTAACAGTTCCTGGTAAAGCTGCTGATTACGGTGCAGATGCTGCTAGCGGCGGTCATGATAATAAAGGACCAAAAGGCCCACGTGATTTAGTAAAAGATGCATTAAAAGCAGCTGTAGATAGCGGTCTTGATCTATCAGAGTTTGATCAATTTGATCAATATGATGTAAATGGTGATGGAAATAAAAATCAACCGGATGGTTTAATTGATCACTTAATGATTATTCATGCAGGTGTTGGACAAGAAGCAGGTGGGGGTAAATTAGGTGATGATGCAATTTGGTCACATCGCTGGACAGTTGGACCAAAACCATTCGCAATTGAAGGTACACAAGCGAAAGTTCCATATTGGGGTGGAAAGATGGCAGCGTTCGACTACACAATTGAACCAGAAGATGGAGCAGTTGGTGTATTCGCACATGAATATGGTCATGATTTAGGTTTACCAGATGAGTATGATACACAATATAGCGGTGCTGGTGAGCCAATTCAAGCTTGGTCTATCATGAGTGGCGGAAGCTGGGCTGGTAAAATTGCAGGTACAACACCAACGAGCTTATCACCACAAAATAAAGAGTTTTTCCAAAAAACAATCGGTGGTAACTGGGCAAATATCGTAGAAGTAGATTACGAGAAATTAAATAAAGGTATCGGCCTAGCAACATATTTAGACCAAAGTGTTACGAAATCTAACCGTCCAGGTATGATTCGTGTTAACTTACCAGACAAAGATATAAAAACAATTGAACCGGCATTCGGAAAACAGTATTACTACAGCACAAAAGGTGATGATCTTCATACGAAGATGGAAACACCACTGTTCGATTTAACAAATGCAACGACTGCAAAATTTGACTTCAAATCATTATATGAAATTGAAGCAGAGTATGATTTCCTTGAAGTACACGCTGTAACGGAAGATGGTCAACAAACGTTAATTGAAAGACTTGGTGAGAAAGCAAATAGTGGAAATGCAGATTCGACAAATGGAAAATGGATTGACAAATCATATGATTTAAGCCAGTTCAAAGGTAAGAAAGTAAAATTAACATTTGATTACATTACTGATGGTGGTTTAGCATTAAATGGTTTCTTACTTGATAATGCTTCATTAACAGTAGATGATAAAGTAGTATTCTCTGATGACGCAGAAGGTACGCCACAATTCAAATTAGATGGTTTTGCTGTTTCTAACGGAACAGAGAAGAAAAGCCATAACTACTATGTTGAGTGGAGAAACTATGCTGGTTCAGATAACGCGTTAAAATTTGCACGTGGTCCAGTATATAACGCTGGTATGGTCGTATGGTATGCAGATTCAGCTTATACAGATAACTGGGTTGGTGTACATCCAGGACACGGTTTCCTAGGTGTAGTTGATTCTCATCCAGAAGCAATTGTAGGAACTTTAAATGGTAAACCGACAGTGGAAAGTAGTACACGATTCCAAATCGCAGATGCGGCGTTCTCATTTGATAAAACGCCAGCTTGGAAAGTCGTATCTCCAACGCGTGGAACGTATACGTATGATGGTTTAGCAGGTGTACCGAAGTTTGATGATTCTAAAACGTATATTAATCAACAGATTCCAGATGCAGGACGTATTTTACCGAAGCTTGGTCTGAAGTTTGAAGTAGTAGGACAAGCTGATGATAATTCTGCAGGTGCTGTTCGTTTATATCGTTAATACTGTAAAACTACCGAGAGATTTTCTTTCGGTAGTTTTTTTGTGAGCAATGAATTTTATATAGCTGAAAAAGTCATATATAATGTAACCTTAAGAATAGAAATTTGTTATATATGAAGTCTATATAAATAATGAAAGAATTGGATAAAAATAGTGGGAGAAGGTGAGTGAATGAGTATTTCCTCTATTGTAAGTAGGCAAAAGGAATATTTTTTAAAAGGGCATACGAGAAGCATCGAAATGCGAAAGAATAATTTGAAGAAGCTTTATGAAGGCATTCAGCATTTTGAAGAAGAAATATTTCAGGCATTGAAATTAGATTTAAATAAGTCAGTTCACGAGTCGTTTACAACGGAAGTTGGATATGTATTAAAAGAAATTTCCTTTCAATTGAAACATATTTCATCGTGGAGTAAACCGAAACGAGTTCGAACAGCACTTACTCATTTTGGATCAAAAGGAAAAGTAGTGCCAGAACCGTATGGTGTGACGCTTATTATTGCACCGTGGAACTATCCTTTTCAATTAGCAATTGCACCACTTGTAGGAGCACTGGCAGCTGGAAATACAATCGTTTTAAAGCCGTCAGAGTTAACACCAAGCGTTTCAAAAGTGCTTAAGAGAATGTTAGATGAATTATTCCCAGAAGAGCTTGTAGCGGTAGTAGAAGGTGGCGTTGAAGAGAGTACATCTTTGCTGAGGGAACCGTTTGATTATATTTTCTTTACTGGTAGTGTTGGCGTTGGAAAAGTTGTAATGGAAGCAGCAGCGAAGCAGTTGACGCCGCTCACTTTAGAACTTGGCGGGAAAAGTCCTTGTATTGTACATAAAGATGCAAAGATAGAGATGACAGCAAGAAGAATTGTTTGGGGTAAGTTTTTAAATGCGGGGCAGACGTGTGTAGCGCCTGATTATATGTATGTGCATTCTTCCGTGAAAGAAAAGCTAATTGAGGCACTGCGACATGAAATTATAGAGCAGTATAGTAAAGAACCTTTGCAAAATGAAAATTATGTGCGTATTGTAAGTGAGCGCCATTTCGAACGATTATGTGGATTTTTACAAGATGGTCAAGTCGTAATTGGTGGAAACTATAAGAAAGATACATTACATATTGAACCGACAGTACTAGCGGATATTACATGGAAAGATACTGTTATGGAAGATGAAATTTTTGGTCCGATTTTACCAATCATAGAGTACGACAACATAGAAGATGTAATTGGCACAATCCAGCAACATCCGAAGCCGTTAGCGTTATATGTATTTTCTGAAGATAAAGAAGTACAAAAGAAAGTGACGAGTAATATTTCATATGGTGGAGGCTGTATTAATGATGTTGTCTATCATCTTGCCACGCCATATTTACCTTTTGGGGGTGTTGGAAGTAGTGGATTAGGGGGTTATCATGGGAAAGAAAGTTTTCGGACTTTTTCACATTATAAAAGCATTTTAGCCCAATCTACAGCATTCGACATGAAAATTCGTTACTCTTCTACAAAAAGTGCTTTAAAATTCATACGAAAGTTGTTAAAATGATGATGGTGTTTATCAGTAGGCGTAGCCGTATGATAATAGCCCCTTCGCAATGGAAGGGGTTTTTCTGTTCGACGTTATGTATCATGCGAAAATGAATCAAACATACTACATAAAGAATAGAAACGAACGCTTGTTAAATAACCATTTTTGTTTGGATCGAAACAAAAAATAGTCTATAGAACATAAATATTTATTCATGAATATAAAAATTTAAAATTTAAGGTAGATAGGACGGGAAAATGAAAAAGATTATTAAAGTTGAAGCAGTTGAAAAACATTTTGGAAATCAAGTGATTATCCCACCTCTTTCTTTAGATATTAAAGAGGGAGAGTTTTTAACAATTTTAGGGCCGAGTGGCTGCGGGAAAACGACTTTACTTCGTATGATCGCAGGATTTGAAACTCCAACTAAAGGGAATCTTTTATTAGATGATGAAAGAATTAACGATTTGCCGCCATATAAGCGTCATATGAACCTAGTGTTCCAACATTACGCACTATTCCCACATATGACAGTAGAGAAGAATATTTGTTTTGGTATGAAAATGCAGAAAGTATCAGCAGCAGAGCAGAAAGAGCGTGCTGAAGAGGCAATGCGTTTAACGCAGTTACTTGAGTTCCGTAATCGTAAACCTGCGAAGCTTTCTGGTGGACAACAGCAGCGTGTTGCAATTGCAAGAGCGATTGTAAATAATCCGCGTGTATTACTATTAGATGAGCCACTTGGAGCGCTTGACTTTAAGTTACGAAAAGACTTGCAACGTGAATTGAAAAACTTACAACGTAATTTAGGAATTACGTTCATATACGTAACGCACGATCAAGAAGAAGCAATGAGCATGAGCGATCGTATTGTCGTTATGAATAAAGGACATATCGAACAAATCGGAACGCCGAAAGAAATTTATAATAAGCCAAAAACATTGTTCGTTGCGACATTCATCGGTGAAAATAATATTGTGAAGAACGGGGAAGGCTATGTAGCAATTCGCCCTGAAAATGTAAAAGTACGTTCGGTTGAAGAACCAATTTTAAAAGAATACCATCTTGGACATATTGAAGATATTGAGTTTGTCGGAAATATGGAGAAGCTTTATGTACGTGATGAGAAAACATCAGAATTACTAATGGCATATCAAACTGCTGAAGAGGCAGCGCAGTGGAGCATTGGAGATAATGTATATGTAGGCTGGGAGCAAGAGGACGAGGTGACCTTAAATTGAAAAAAGGGAAATTACTCGCACTACCTACAGTCGCGTGGCTGTTAATTTTCTTCCTAATCCCGCTCGTATTCGTATTAGGATTCGCCTTCATGCAGCGCGGAGCTTACGGGACAGTAGAAATGCAATTTACGCTGGAGAATATATCCCGTGTATTTGATCCATTGTACTTAGGAACGTTATGGGAAACTGTTAAGATCGCAGTTATTACAACAGTAATATGTTTATTAATTGGTTATCCGTTTGCGTATACAATTACAATTGTTGACCGCAAATACCGCTCTATTCTTTTATTATTGGCAACGATCCCGTTTTGGATTAACTTTCTTGTTCGTTCATACGCATGGATTGTTATTTTACGTTCACAAGGTCTTGTGAATACGTTGTTATTAAAGCTTGGCATTATTAGTGAACCGTTAAATTTATTATATAATACTCCTTCTGTAATACTCGGAATGGTCTATTCTTTATTACCATTTATGATTTTACCAGTGTATGCAGCAATTGAGCAGCTGGATAAGCGTAAGCTAGAAGCGGCTTATGATTTAGGAGCAACACCAATAAAGGCATTTTGGAATATAACAGTGCCGATGACGATGTCAGGAATTGCGACTGGTTCTATTTTAGTATTCGTTTCTTCTATCGGAATGTTTGTTGTATCAGACGTGATGGGCGGATCGAAAGTAGCATTAATCGGAAACGTTATTCAAAATCAATTCTTAGGTGCACGTGACTGGCCGTTTGGATCTGCGTTATCGATTATCGTTGTTCTATTCTCTGTTCTGTTAATTTACTTATATTATCGTGCAACGAAAGTATATAAATATAATGAGAACGGAGGGGAATAGGCAAAGATGAAGAAGTTTTTAGTTTCTTATTCTTGGTTAATTTTGTTATTCTTGTATTTTCCAATGATGGTTTTAATGGTCTATTCTTTCAACGACTCTCGCATTAATGCGGAGTGGGAAGGTTTTACATTCCATTGGTATACAGATTTATTTCAAAAACAAGATGTTATTGATGCATTTGTAAATAGTATTACGATTGCAGTTATAACAACGATTGTGACAACGGTACTTGGTGTATTCTTTGCAATTGCTTTACATCGTTATAAATATCGTTTCGAAGGGGCTATTAATGGCCTTGTATATTTACCAATTTTAATTCCTGATATTTTAATGGGATTATCTTTACTAATTCTTTTCAGTCAGTTAGGAATGGAACTTGGACAAACAACGATTATTATTGCACATATTACATTTAGCATTTCGTTTGTTGTTGTTATTTTAGCTGCGCGTCTTTCAAGTATGGGACGTGACTTAGAAGAAGCTGCAAATGATCTAGGAGCAACGCCTTGGCAAACGTTTCGTTATGTAACGTTCCCAGCAATTGCACCGGGAGTTATTTCGGCAGCATTATTAACATTCACATTATCAATTGATGATTTTGTAATTAGTTTCTTCGTATCAGGACCAGGATCAACAACATTGCCACTATACATTTACAGTATGGTTAAGCGCGGAGTATCACCAGAAATTAATGCTCTTTCTACAATTTTAATTGTTGCTATCGTAGGATTAATGGTTCTATCTGAAATCTTCCGGAACAAAGGTGCAGATGGTGAAGAAAACTCTGGAGGACACCTTCCTTTATAATACGAACGATATAGAAAGTACAAGGGGGTAATAAACCGATGAAATTAATGAAAAGAATAGCTGGCGCAGCAATTATCTTTAGCCTTGTTGCTGGTGTGCTTGCTGGTTGTGGTGAAAAGAAAGAAGAATTAAATATTTATAGTTGGGCTGACAATTTTGATGAGCAAGTGCTAAAAGATTTTGAAAAGAAGTATAATGTGAAAATTAACTATGACAAGTACGCAAGTAATGAAGAAATGCTTGCGAAATTACAAGCTGGTGGCGCAAAGTATGACTTAATTCAGCCGTCGGATTACATGGTTAAAACAATGGCGAAAATGGACTTATTAGCTCCGTTAGATAAAAAGAATATCCCGAATATCGAAAATATGGTTTCTAATTTTAAAACACCTGCGTTTGATCCAGAGAATAAATATTCTTTAGTGTACACTTGGGGTGTAACAGGGATTGCATACAATAAAAAGTATGTGAAAGAAGCACCTACAAGCTGGGCGGACTTATGGAATGAGAAATATAAAGGACATGTAACGTTACTGAACGATTCTCGTGAAGTATTAGGAGTGGGTCTTAAGAAGCACGGGTTCTCAAACAGTACGAAAGACGATGCACAATTAAAGACAGCAGCAGATGATTTAAAGAAGCTGCTTCCAAACTTATTAGCATTTGATACAGATAACATTAAACAAAAATTCATTACAGAAGATGCTTGGATCGGAACAGTTTGGTCTGGAGATGCAGCATTTATCGCAAAAGATAATAAAGATGTAGAATATGTTGTACCAAAAGAAGGCGGCACAATTTGGGCTGATACGTTAGCAATTCCAAAAGGTGCAAAACATAAAGAGCTTGCTGAGAAATTTATGAACTACTTACTAGATGAAAAAGTAAGTGTGAAAAACTACGAGTCAATTGGTTACAGTAACCCAAATGAAAAAGCTCATCCTCTTCATAGTAAAGAATACCGTGATAATCACATGATTTTCTTAACGAAAGAAGAGTTAGATCGTACAGAATGGCTTGTTGATGTAGACGATAAGTTAAAAGACTATGATCGTTACTGGACAGAGCTAAAAACAAAAGGTAAATAAGCAAGGAAATGCGGTTTCTAAAGTAGAAATCGCATTTTTTCATAGTAGGAGGAAATCGTTTGAAGAAGAAGTTACATCAGTATGAGGTAATGTGTATCGGTTTGTTATTTGCTGTATTTGGTATTGTTGCTTGGCGCGTACATGCAGGTGGCGTTACAGTGATGGATACATATGTCCGTGGATTAGTAAGAGGGCTACAAACGGAAAGTTCTCTTACATTTTTCTCGTACTTTACAAAATTGGGATCAGCAATTGGGATAGTCGCTACGCTCGTTATAAGTTTGCTTGTTTTTTGGAAGAAGCGTTATTATGCTGCGATGATTGTATATCCAATGGGAATTTTAATAACACATCTTGTGAATAAAGGGATAAAAGAGATTGTAAAGAGAGAACGTCCGTCATTAAATGAAGCGCTAGATGCACTTGGGTATAGTTTTCCTAGTGGACATGCAATGTTATCGATTATGACATTTGGATTTCTTACTTATATCATTGCTGCTAATTTGAAAAGCGTAGCTGGGAAATGTGTCACAACGATTTTGATGGGTATAGTAATTCTATCGATTGGATTAAGTAGAGTCATTTTAAATGTACATTACCCAACTGATATTTTAGCTGGTTACTGCGTAGGTGGTATTTTGTTAATTATCGCGATTTACTACCATCGTTTACTTACTGAGAGATTAGGGCTTAATAAAGAGAGATAGAAAAACGTCTGGAAAAACTATTATTATAGTTTTTCCAGACGTTTTTTGTTTATATCAAGATGTGATACAGTATAAGTGACAATTGAATTATGTAAAGTAGGTGAAAATGTGTGAAGACAAATGTACATAAAGTTGATAAGTGGGGGAAGTTAGGAGCCTTTTTGTATCAGTTTCGTTATACAGTAATTGTAGCGTTACTGTTGCTCGCAATCGCACTTGGGATTTTTGCTCCAAAGCTACCGGGAGTATTAGGTGGTGACGGTTTCCAAACGGAAGGCGACTATCAAAAAACGAAAGAAATTTTAGATAAAGATTTTAAGAAGTCTCAAGATACGCTGCTGCTCGTTTTTGAGAAAAATAAAGATGCTTCGCATGAGGAATTTAAAAAGCGAATAAATGAAATTGTAAAGAATGTTCAAGAGAAAGAGAACTATGAATCTTTCCATCACCCAATCCAAAATAAAGAAATGCTACAAGATGACATCGGCTATGCGACAATTTTATTTTCCGGGAAAACAAATAAGGAACGAATGGAAAAGACATTACAATTTGCTGATGAGATTGAGAAAGAAAGTAATATAGCATTAAAAGTAACACCTACAGGGTTTCCGAAAATTAATAAAGAGATTAATGAAAGAACGCAAAATGATTTAAAAGTAGCAGAGATGATTGGATTACCAATTGCGTTTCTTGTATTACTATTTTCGTTTGGTAGTCTTTTGGCATCAATTTTACCGATTTTGAATGGGGCGCTTAGTGTTATTAGTACGATGGGTATATTGTATTTCATCGGTGTTGATAAAGAACTATCTATTTTCGTGTTAAATGTTGCACCGATGATTGGACTTGCATTATCTATTGATTTTGCGCTATTATTTGTGAACCGTTTTCGAGAGGAAGTTGCTAAACGAACGGTAAAAGAAGCGATAGCAATTACATATCAAACGGCAGGACGTGCGATTGTATTTTCAGGATTATGCGTATTTGTTGGGTTATCCGGTTTGTTTTTCTTTAAGATAGATTATATTCAATCTGTCGCGATTAGCGGAATGATTGTTGTCATTATGAGTATTTTATTCTCACTCACACTTCTTCCAGCACTATTATCGTTAATCGGTAAAAGAATATTAAAAAAGAATCAAGTAGCACATACGCCGGCAAAAGCATGGCGTAAATTTGCACAATTTGTGATGAAACATCCAATTGCAATGATTATTGTTGTTACAACATTTATTGTTATTTGCTTATTACCGTTACGTACAGCTAATTTGCAGTTCCCTGGTGTTGAAGCTTTACCTGAAAAGAGTGATACAAGGATTGCATATGAAAAGTATGAAGAAGCATTTAATGAAACTGTCAAAACACACGCTGATGTTACATTAGTTGTAGAGACGAAAAAAGATATGAAAGAAAAAGAAAGTCTACAAAAGATAGAAGAAGTCGTTCAAAAGTTAAAAGATGATAAGAAAGTACATGAAGTAAGAAGTTTATACGACGGGTTAACTGGAATGAAAGCAGATCAAGTTGTTGGAATGTTGCAGTCGCCAGAATCAGCGAAACTAACTCCTGTATTTGAAGCATACACGCAAGGGAATAAGACGACGATAGAAATCTTTTTGAAAACAAAACCACGTACAGAGACTGCAAAACAGTGGGTACGTGACTTTAAAAAGAACTATAAAGAAACGGATGTTACGTATTATCTAGGCGGAATGACGACGTTTCAACAAGAATTAGAAGATGAAATTAAAGATAAAGTTGTAATTGGTATGTCTGTTATATTTGGATCGACCTTTGTTATATTATTATTTGCATTCCGATCTATACTCATTCCAATTAAGGCAATTGTTATGAATATACTTAGTTTAAGTGCAACCATTGGAATTGTTGTTTGGTTATTTGAAGGTGGTCATTTCGGTTTAGAAGCAAGTCCGGTTCTGTTTGTCTTACCAATCTTCATTTTTGGCCTCGTATTTGGGCTTAGTATGGATTATGAAGTATTTCTTATTTCACGTATTCATGAGCTCTATGAAGAAACAGGAGATAACGATCAAGCAACGTTAGAAGGGCTCGTTTCAACAAGTAGAATTATTACATCAGCTGCTTTAATAATGATTGTTGTAACTGGTGCATTCGCATTTACTGATATTTTACCAGTAAAGCAGATGGGTCTTGGCGTTGCATTAGCAATATTTCTTGATGCAACAATTATTCGTCTTATGCTCGTACCAAGCTTAATGAAGTTATTTGGAGACTGGAACTGGTGGTTACCATTTCGAAAAAAAAGAGAAAAAGCATCATAAAAAATGCTCATCAATATGATGAGCATTTTTTATGAATAGCAAAGCCTACATTTTGCAAATAGTATGTGATAAGAACATTACATAATAAGTAGGTGAAGGCAATGTTTCGTTATTTTAAGTTTAAGTTAAATGATACAGTACAGTTTGCCGAGAACGATGGGCATATGTATCGCATTGTCGGTTATCGGTTAGAAAAAGGGTTTTATCCAAAAGATGAATGGACTCATATCATTTATGAACTACTTAGAGAATTTGACGGGTATACGATGGATGCAGAAGAGGAAGAACTTGTAAAGGTCGTTCAAGTAGAGGATGAGTATTACAAAATACAAGAAGTATCAGGTTATCGCTATCCAGTAAAAATGAAACAAAAACAACAAGTGATGAAAATAGAAAAGATGGACGATTTATTAGATGCTTACAATGATTATAAAAGGTTGGCGGATTTCTTTAAAGATTTATCGTATGAACAAAAAGCTGAAGAAGTATTGTTAGAAATGAAAAGACTTAGAGCTTGAGGGGCAGTCTATTATAAGACTGTCCTCTATTTTTGACGGTGCATCAAAGTGTGTTTTCCGTTACAATGAGAGAATCAATAGAAATAAGGTGATAAACAGTATGGAAACAAAGAAAAAGGGTGAATGGTGTGAAATTACCGTTCCAGCTAAATGGAATGGTATAAGTATTGAATCGGTATTAAAAGTAGAATGGGAAATACCGAAAAAGCTATTACATCAGCTTCGTATGGAAAAAGGTGTTACGGTTAACGGGGAACAAAGAAGATGGAATGAGCTTTTAAAAGAGAACGATAAGTTACAAGTCCATATGTTTGCTGAGGAAGAGTACGGTGTAGATCCAGAATATGGTGAATTACATGTAGTATACGAAGATGATCACGTACTTATCGTAAATAAACCAGAGCAAATGGACACGCACCCTGCTGAAAAAGGTGGAACCGGGACGCTTGCAAATCTTGTTGCTTTTCATTTTCAAATGCAAGGTTTAGAGACGAAGGTGCGTCATATTCATCGTTTAGATAAAGATACGACAGGTGGTGTCGTGTTTGCTAAGCATAGAATTGCTGGTTCAATTATGGATCGCTTATTAATGGAAAGAAAAATTAAAAGAACGTACGCAGCGCTCGTTGAAGGGAAAGTAAAGAAGAAAAAAGGAAAGATTGATGCTGCTATCGGAAGGGATCGCCATCATGCTACAAGGCGTCGTATTTCTCCAAAAGGTGACCAAGCTATCACATATTATAAAGTAGAAAAGTATTTTAAGAAGCAAAACACGACTTTCGTAACGTTACAATTAGAAACGGGTAGAACACATCAAATTCGTGTTCATATGAGTCATAATGGTAATCCATTAGTTGGGGATGTATTATATGGTGGACAAACAAAATATATGTCCAGTCAGGCATTGCATGCGATGAAGATAAATTTCTTGCATCCAATTACGAAAGAAGCGATTGAAGTTGATGTGCCGTTTCCTACAAAGTTAAATAATAAAATAAAAGAATTTCAAAAAGAAAATGCGTAAAGTATAAGTTTTAACTTGAAAAAAGTAGATTTTTGCAGGGATTTCTCTAAAAGAAGCGAAGCCGTTAAGAGAAAAGAGAGGTGAGAATCACTTGATTAAATATAAGTATGTACTGGGAATATTTTTCGCTTGTCTTTTACTTACTCTATTTCTCTATCCCTATTTACCAAATCGTATGGCAGTACATTGGAATGTAAATGGTCAGCCAAACGAGTTTATGAGTAAACAAGTCGTTGTAGCATTTATTCCCTGTTTTATTATTTTTTCATATGGATTTTTGTATATTATTTCACATAATATATTTAAGTTTAATGAAAGAGAGCATGGTATTATAGGCGGATTTATAAAGAAAATTACGTTATTTATGTTGTTTATTCATACGCTTATCCTCTTTATTAATTTTGGGGATTTGATATCCTTTCAAACAGGATTAACGATTGGGATTAGTATGTTTCTTTTTATGCTGAGTAAAGAATTTAAGAAAATAAAAGGCAAAGAAAAAGAAAAAGATCCAATTAAATTACAAAAAATTTGTTTAGTGAGTAGACGGATTTTTCAAGTGATGGCATGTGGCATATTGTTTTCATTGTTTTTGAACTTAGAGTGGGGATTTTATGTATTGCTTAGTGTAATAAGCTGTGGATCTATGTTGTTTATGCTATATATTTTCTATTCATACATAATAGAAAGCTATGAAACTTAAAAAAGAGTCTTCTCATTATGAGAAGACTCTTTTAATCTATTTACTTCGTAATAAATTGTTGTGTCCAGTAGTTGCCGCTTTCTACATAACCAACACCGATGTGAGTGAAGCCGTTATTTAAGATGTTTGCACGGTGTCCAGCGCTGTTCATCCAAGCTTGTACTACTTCTTCAGGTGTACGTTGACCTTGAGCGATGTTTTCACCTGCAGATGTATAAGAAATACCAAATTTCTTCATCATGTCAAACGGAGACCCGTATGTAGGGCTGTTATGATCAAAGTAGTTGTTTTTTTGCATATCTTCAGACTTAATACGTGCTACTTTGCTTAATTCAGTATCGATTTTTAGTGCTGGTAAGCCTTGTTTTGCACGCTCAGCGTTTGTTAATTCAACAACACGTTGTTCAAACTCGCTTAAAGATTTTGCTTCTTCAGCAGGCTTTTGCT